>NZ_JBXEJE010000020.1:0-198203 GCF_056820935.1 Streptomyces sp. Q2
GGCGGGCGCCGGGGCCGTCGTCGGAGGCGGGGCCGGTGGCGGGCGTCGGTGTCCCGGCCGGGGCGGGGGCGACCGGCGCCGCCCCGCCGGTGCGGGCCCTCGGGATGAAGGGGGCGTCGGCGGGCCGGGAGCCGTCGGGGTCCTCGCCCTTCGGGTCGGGGACGGTCGGCTCGCGGTCCGGAACGGGGAGGACCGGCGCGGCGTCAGGGCCGGGGGCGGCTGACGTGCCGTTCGGCTGTGAGGTCACAGAGGTCACAGAGGTCACAGAGGTCACCGAGGTGTCCGCCGGTGCGGGGTCGCGCCGGGGCACCCTGCGGGGGAGCGGGGCGGGTACGTCGTCGACCGGGTCGGTGCCGCCCGGTGAAGCGGTGCGGGCGGCGCGTACGGGCTGGTCCGCCTCCGTGGAACCGGCGCCCACCCCCGCTTCGGCGGAGCCCACGCGACCGGCCGCGCCGGCAGACGCCGCCCCTGCCGCCGGAATCCGACCGGAACCCGAGCCCGAACCCGACGGCGAGCTGGAGCCGGAGCTCGCGGCAGCACCGGAGCCCGCGGCGCCACTCGTACCCGGGCCTGAGCCCGCGGCCAGACCCGCACCCGACGCCGCACCCGAGCCCGAAGGCACACCCGAACCGGAGCCGGCGGTCACACCCGCACCCGACGCCGCACCCGAGCCCGAAGGCACACCCGAGCCGGAGCCGGCGGTCACACCCGCACCCGACGCCGCCGACTCCGCAGCGGATCCCGAAGCCAACGCCCGCCTCGCGCCCTGCGCCGCACCGCCGGAGGCCCCCGCACCGCCGGACGCCCCCGTGGTCATCGCCAGGGGGCTCATCGTCAGCAGCAGGGACGACGGAATGACCACCTCGGCGGTCACGCCACCGCCCGGAGTGCGGGACAGGGTCACGTTCACGTCCCAGCGGCGCGCCAGCGCGCCCACCACGAACAGGCCGAGCACCTTCGTCGGGACGAGGTCGAGGCGTTCGCGGCGGATCAGGCGGGCGTTCTCCTCGTCGAGCCGCTCGGCGCTCATGCCGAGGCCGTGGTCGCAGACGACGACCAGCGCGCCCTCGGCGCCGTCGCGGACGGTCACCTCGACGGGGCTGCCGACGGGCGAGAACGACACGGCGTTCTCCACGAGTTCGGCCACCATCAGGGTGAGGTCACCGATGATGTCGGGCTCCACCATGACCTCGGTCGCGGCGTGCAGATGCACCCGCCGGAAGCCCTCGATCTGACCGAGCGCGGCCCGTACGACGTTGGTCAGCGCGAGCGGCCCGGAGTCGAGGACGGTCTCGCGGATGCCGGCGAGGAGCATCAGGCTGTCGGCGTTGCGGCGCAGGCGGACGGCGATGTGGTCGATGCTGTAGAGCCGCTCGAGGAGGGCGGGGTCGGTCTCCCCGCGCTCCACCGCGTCGATCAACGCCAGCTGCCGGGTCGTCAGGTTGCTGACGCGGCGGCCGACGTTGCCGAACATCTCGGCGACGTTGCGCCGGCTGAGCACCTGGCGTTCCAGCAGCGCGGACGCGGTGGTCTGCACGTGGTTGAAGGCGTCGGCGAGGTCGCCGATCTCGTCCTTCGCGGTGACCGGGATCTCGCGCAGCCGGATCGGCCCGACGTCCCCGGTGTCCTCGTCGGCGACGCGGGCGAGTTCGCGACCGGCCACGTCGGCGACCTCGCGGGCGGCACCGGTGAGCGCCTGCACCGGCCGTACCACCGAGCGGCGCACCAGCACCGCGAAGGCGATCCACACGGCGAAGAGGAACAGCGCGAGACCCAGCAGCAAGACCGCGCGCCAGGCGGCCTCGCTGGAGGCGGCGTCGGCACGGTCGGCGATCTGGTCGATGAGGGACGCGGTGATCTTCAGCCGGGTCTCGGACTGCAACCGGTAGTCGCGATAGGAGCCGAGCGCCTCGGTGAAGGCCTCGCGGATCTGCGTGGGCGTACCGGCCTGGAGGTTGCCGGGGTCGATCTGCAGCTCGGCGTAGTGCCGGCCGATCGTCGCCTGCGAGGAGTTGTGCTCGATCCCGCCCAGCTCGTTCGCCTGGTCCTCGGTCGCGAACCGGGCGAAGCGGTCGGCCTGGTGGTCGTACTCGTTCTCGAAGCCGACCGCGCCGATGAACTCGATCTGGGCGTTGCTGTCGCCGGTGCGCGCGGAGAAGACGGCCGTCTCGAAGGCGCTGTGGGCGGCGTCGGCGCGCAGCAGGGAGTCCAGCAGGTTGCCGGTGAAGGTTCCGGCGAGGCCTGCGTTGTGGTCCAGGCCGAGGCCGTCGATCAGGCCCGTGGAGGCGTTGGTGTAGGCCGGGTCGATGTTGTCGGCGGGCAGATAACCCTGCTCGATCGTGTCGCGCAGGCTGGTCAGGCCGTTGATCTCGCGCAGCGCCTGGGCCTCGGTGGCCGGGAGTCGGCCGCCGAAGGTGTCGCGCACCTTCTCCACCTGGGAGTCGACCGCGGCCTGCGCCTTGCGGTAGTCGGCGTCGGAGGGGCGGCCCCCCTCGGGCGCTGCCTCGTGCCGCACGGACAGCAGGATGGCCTGCTGGTGCTCCATCTCCACCCGGTCCACCAACTCGGCGACCTGCGTGCTGTTCCGGACCAGTTCGGCCGCGGTGTTCGCGTTCCGTGCCTGGTCCACCTGGTCGGCGATGAGGTAGGCGAGCAGTGCGGCGACCACGGCCAGCGGCACGCCGACGAGGAGGTTGAGCTTGAGGCGGAACGGCCAGCGGTCGGCGAATCCCCGAACGCCACCCCGGGGCTCGTTCGTGGACACCAGGCCTCCTTCGTGACCGATTGTGATCGCTTGCGGACCGGTGCGCCAGAGGTACCGAACGTCGGTGGAAAACGCCCCGGTCAAGGTGCGGAACGACACCGGTGCGGCCCCCGCACGCCACTGTGACCGGCGCCAACTTCCGCGAGACTACAGCCTCTTCGGACACCGGTTCGTGCCACCCTGAGTCAAGAATCCATTACGACCCGCTCCGCTTCGGCGGGTTCGGTGTCGGCCCGTTCATACGCCGTTCACAATGGGCAACGCATCGAAGCCAATTGGTGACCATGCCGCACTTGACTGACCAAGAACCGGCTGGATTGGATCAGCGCAAGGGCTTGCGAGCAACCATCTCCGAGCATCCATCCAGAGTCCGGAACGGGAATCGTGACTTCTTCCACCGCACACAGCAGGTCCCTCAGGACACATCGCGGCGTGGCCGCGGTCGCCCTCGCCGCCGCCACGGTCCTGCTCGCCGGATGCTCCTCCTCCGACGACACGTCGGACCCGCTCGCCGGGGACAAGGCGGACGGCGGCACCGTCGTCGTCGGCTCCAACAACTTCGCCGAGAGCATCCTGCTCGCCGACATCTACGGCGAGGCCCTGAAGGCCAAGGGCGTCAAGGTCACCTACAAGCCCAACATAGGCAGCCGCGAGACCACCTACGGTCTGCTGAAGAACGGCTCCATCACGGTCCTGCCGGAGTACAACGGCTCGCTGTTGGCCTACCTGGACCCGAAGGCGGAGCAGAAGACCGCCGAGGCGGTGAACGCGGCCGCGAAGGCCAAGCTCGACTCGAAGCTGACGCTGCTGGACTCGGCGCCCGCCGAGGACAAGGACTCCGTCAGCATCAACGCGGCGACGGCGAAGAAGTACAGCCTGACCGCCCAGTCCACGCTCGCGGACCTCAAGGACATCGCTCCGGACCTGGTCATCGGCGGCTCGCCCGAGTTCCAGACCCGGCAGCAGGGCCTGCTCGGCCTGAAGTCCGCGTACGGCCTGGAGTTCAAGTCGTTCAAGGCGCTCGACGCGGGCGGCCCGCTGACCCAGGCGGCGCTGACGAAGAACACGGTGCAGGCCGCGGACATCTTCACCACGGACCCGACCATCACCAAGGAGAAGTTCGTCGTCCTGCAGGACCCGAAGAACCTCTTCGGCTTCGCGAACGTGACCCCGCTGGTCTACAAGTCCGGCCTCTCCCAGGAGGGCGTGGCCGCCCTCAACGAGGTCTCGGCCAAGCTGGACACCAAGGCGCTCCTCGACATGGACTCCCAGGTGCAGCTGGAGAACAAGGACCCGCTCGACGTCGCCCAGGCCTGGCTGAAGTCGGTCGGCCTCAGCTGACGCCGCCACCCGGCGTCGCCGGGACGTTCCGTCGAGGACGGCGCGGTGCCCTCCGTGTGGGAGGGCACCGCGCCGGTCTGTCCGACCGGTGACCCGGCGGCGGGGCTGGGCGGGGGTGGGTCGCGCGACCCGGCGCTGACGGGGTGCCGCTGCGCCCACCCGTGCCGCCCCGGCGGCACGACTGCCCGCAGTTACGCGTGGCGGTCGCACGCCGGCCGCCGCAGCGACCAGAGCCCCGCCGAAGAGCGCGGGTTCTCCAGGGTCGCGGCCCGCATGTACGTCAACTTCTTCAACGCCGACGCCGTGTACCTCGGCGGCGTCCTCTCCACGCTGGAACCGTTCGTCGCCGCCGTCCGCAGCCGGCTCTACGAGGACTGCCACCCCCTCGTCACCGAGCACCTGGTCATCGAGCGGGCCGGCCTCGGCGCCGGCCTGGTGGGCGCGGGGCAGTTCGCGCTGCAGCGGGCCCTGGCGTACGCGCTGGAGGCGGTCACCGGCCCGCACCTTTCACCTGCCGGCAATCACTCCTCACCTGTCGGCAACCACACCTGAGCCACGGGCCGTCACGCTGGACCTTTCGCCGACGTATGGAGCCCTCATGCCGCAAGCCCGTCCCGTCATCGCCGTCGCCGGACTCGGCATCGAGTCCTCGACGTTCTCCCCGGCCCGCACCGGCGCCCCCGCCTTCCACCCGCGGCGCGGCGCGGACGTCCTGGCCGCCTACCCCTTCCTCGCCCCCGGGCAGCCCCTGCGCACCGCCGCCCACTGGCGCGGCGCCCTGGTCGGCAAGGCCCTGCCCGGCGGCACGGTGACGTCCACCGCGTACGCGGAACTGGCCGCCGAACTCCTCAACGGCCTGAGCGAGCTGGGGCCGGTCGACGGCCTCTGGTACGACATCCACGGCGCGATGACGGTGGAGGGACTGGACGACGCCGAGGCCCAACTCCTGCACCGCATCCGGGAAGTGGTCGGCCCGCACGTCCTGGTGTCCACCTCCATGGACCTGCACGGCAACGTCTCCCGCGACCTCGTCCACCAGAGCGACCTGATTACCTGCTACCGCATGGCCCCGCACGAGGACGCCATGGACACGAAGGAACGCGCTGCCCAGAACCTCGTGGACCTGCTGGTGAGCGGCGCGCCCCGCCCGGCCAAGGCCTGGATCCCGGTGCCGGTGCTGCTGGCCGGTGAGCAGACCTCTACCCGGACGGAACCCGCGAAGAGCGTGTACGCGGCCGTGGACGAGGTGGAGGCGGCCGACGGCGTGACGGACGCGGCGATCTGGGTCGGCTACGCCTGGGCGGACGAACCGCGCAACCGTGCCGCGGTGGTCGTCACGGGGCCCTCGCCGGGCGCCGTCACCGCCGGCGCGGAGCAGTTGGCCGCCGGTTTCTGGAAGGCCCGCCACTCCTTCGACTTCGTCGCGCCGACGGCCCCACTGGACGAGTGCCTGGACGCCGCCCTCGCCTCCACCGCCCGCCCCTACTTCGTCAGCGACACCGGCGACAACCCGACGGCGGGCGGCGCCGGGGACGTCACGTGGGGACTCCGGCAGGTCCTGGAACGCCCGGAGTTCAAGGACCCGTCGGGCCCCACGGTCATCTACGCCTCGCTGCCGGGCCCCCGCGCCGTCGACACGGCGGTGACGGCCGGCGTCGGCGCGAGGGTCACGGTCACCGCGGGCGCCGAGGTCGACGACCGCCACGCCGGCCCGCTCACCCTCACCGGCGTGGTCCACTCGGTCCGCCACGGCGACCGGGACGCGGACACCGAGGTCGTGCTGCGGGTCGGCGGCGTGCACGTGATCCTGACCCGGCTGCGCAAGCCGTACCACCACGAACACGACTTCACGGACCTGGACCTGGACCCCAGGACGGCCGACGTCGTGATCGTGAAGATCGGCTATCTGGAGCCCGAACTGTTCGCCATGGCCGCCGACTGGAAGATGGCGCTCACGCCGGGCGGCGTCGACCAGGAGTTGACCCGACTCGGCCACCGCCGTCTCCGCCGGCCCCTGTTCCCCTTCGACCCCGAGATGCCCGACCCCGACCTCACGGCCCGGCTGATCGCACCCTCGAACAAGCCTCTCACCGGCCCGGACGAGTGAGCTGAGCGCCGCCGCCCGCCTCGGCGATCAGCCGGTCCAGCAGGGCGATCAGCAGGTCCCGGCTCGACTCGCGCTCACGCGCGTCGCACAGCAGCACCGGGACATGATCCGGCAGCGCCAGGGACTCCCGGATCTCCTCGGGCGGGTACGGATGCTTACCGTGGAAGCCGTTGACACCGACGACGAACGGGATGCCCCGCCGCTCGAAGAAGTCCACGGCGGCGAAGCTCGACTCCGGTCTGCGCACGTCGATCAGGACCACGGCACCCAGCGCGCCGACGGCCAGGTCGTTCCACATGAACCAGAACCGCTGCTGCCCGGGGGTGCCGAAGAGATACAGCACCAGCCGGTCGTTGATGGTGATCCGGCCGAAGTCCAGGGCCACGGTCGTGGCCGCCTTCTCCTCGATGCCGGCGAGGTCGTCGACGCCGAGGCCCGCCACGGTCAGCGGTTCCTCGGTGCGCAGCGGAACGATCTCACTGACCGAACCGACCATCGTGGTCTTGCCGACGCCGAACCCTCCGGCGATCAGTATCTTGACGGTGTCGGGTGCGACGGGCGCCTCGGGTGCCGCCCGGGCGGCGGGATCAGAGCCGGCCAAGGCCGTCCCTCACTTTCTGCAGCAGGTCCAGGTCCAGTTCCGGGGTGCGGGAGACGGGGTGCGGCGGATGGACGGTGATCAGGCCGGCCTCCAGCAGATCGCAGAGCATGATGACGATCACGCTCACCGGAAGGTCCAGGCGAGCGGCGAGCTCCGCCACGGCGAGCGGCCGCTCGCACCGGCGCAGGATCCGCGCCTGCTCGGGCTGCGGCCGGGGGGCCCGCTCCGGTGGCGGGTCCACCGCGGTCACCGTCGTGATGAGGGTGAAGTCGGCGCGGCTGGGCCGGGTCCGGCCGCCGGTCAGGGCGAAGGGCCGTACCAGCCGGCCCGCCGCGTCACTTCCGCTCACCTCACTCGCCGGTGGCGGTCGCTGGGCCCACATGCGCCCGCGGCGCCGCGCTGAGGTGCTCGCCGATCTTCTTCACCAGCATGTTCATCTGGTACGCCACCACACCGACGTCCGCCTTCGGCCCGGTCAGTACGACGAGGTGGGCGCCCGGGCCGGCCGAGGTCAGTATCAGGTAGCTGTTGGCCATCTCGATGAGCGCCTGACGCACCGGGCCGCCCCGGAAGTCCATGCTGACGCCCTTGCTGAGGCTCATCAGACCGGACGCGGTCGCCGCCAGCCGCTCGGCGTCGTCGCGCACGAACCCGGTGGACCTGCTGACGACCAGTCCGTCCTCGGAGAGCACCACGGCGTGGTTCACGTCGGCGACCCGGTCCACGAGTCCGGTGAGCAGCTGGTCCAGCGCGTTGTCGGTCGCGGGGGTGGGGCGTGTCATGGCGGTGTCCTTCATGAGCGGTCGGTGTGCGGAGTCGGGGTGACGGCCGGCGCGTCCGCGCCGTCCGGCGCCTGCTCGTCGTGCGGCGCCTGCTCGTCGCGCGGCTTGGGCTCGTCGTCGTCTCTCGCCTGGAGCGTTCCGCGCTGGAAACAGGCGAGCGAGGAGGCGGCTCGCTCCGCGGTGAAGTCGTCGAGATCGTCCTCGACGGCGGGTGCGGAGTCCTCGCGAAGCTCGTCGGCCAGGTTGGTCTGCGGCACCCGGCGGGGCAGCGGGGTGAGCCCGTCGGGCCTGGAGGCACGAGCGGCCGGCGCCGGGGCGGGGACGGAGGCGGAGGCGGGCGCGGTCCGTGCGGCCAGGAGAGGCCGGGCCGTCCGGGCGGGGGACCCCACCCGCACCAGCTCGGCGTCCGGTGCGGCCACCGCGTCCGCCACGCCGTCCGGGCCCGCGTCGGCGTCCTCGCGCACCACGATGTCGTGCGGGACCAGCACGATCGCCGTGGTCCCGCCGTACGGCGAGGGGCGCAGCGTGACCGTGATGCCGTGCCGGTTGGCGAGCCGGGAGATCACGAACATGCCGAGCCTCAGGTCGTCGGCCAGGGCCACCACGTCGAACTTCGACGGTCCCGCCAACTGGGCGTTGAGCGAGGCGTAGTCGTCCTCGGGCATGCCCAGGCCCCGGTCCTCGACCTCGACGACCAGTCCCTTGGCCACCATCGCGGCCCGCACCCCGACGGGGCTGGGCGCGGGGGAGTACACGGTGGCGTTGTCGATGAGTTCGGCCAGCAGATGGATCACGTCCGCCACCGCGGGCGGAGCCAGGCTCACCTCCTCGTCGGTGTGCACCTCCACCCGCCGGTACTCGGCGACCTCGCCGACCGCGCTGCGCAGGATGTCGACCAGCGCGACCGGTTCCGTCCAGCTGCGACGCGGCTGCTCACCGCTGATGATGACGAGGTTCTCCTCGTAGCGGCGCAACTGGCTCGCCATGGAGTCCAGTTCGTACAGCCCCTTGAGGACGTCCGGGTCCTGGTGCTCGCGTTCCAGCGCGTCCAGCTGGCTGAGCTGGAGGTTGACCAGGTTCTGGCTCTGCCGGGCGATGCCCAGGATCACCTTCTGGAAGCCGCGCCGGGTGTCGGCGAGTTCGACGGCGGTCGTCACCGCGGTGCGCTGCGCGGTGTTGAAGGCCTGGGCCACCTGGCCGAGCTCGTCCGAGCCGTAGTCCAGCGGGGGCGCCGCCAGGTCCACGTCGACCGTCTCGCCCTTCTCCAGCCGGCGGACCACGTCGGGCAGCCGGTCCTCGGCCAGGCCGAGCGTGGCACGCCTGAGGCCGCCCAGCCGCCGGGACAGGGAGCGGGTGATCCGCCACGACATGCCGGCGCACAGCAGCAGCGCGACAAGACCGCCCGCGCTGAGGGAGGCGGCCGTCAGGAGCAGGCCGTCGGCCTTGTCGGAGCTGCGGGCGAGCAGCCCGGACGTCTGCTGCCGGATCAGGACGCCGTACTCGTCGGAGACCTTCTTCAACGCGGTGGTCCACTGCCCCCGCACATCACGGGGCAGGGCGACCCTGCGGGCGTCGCCGGCCGCGCGGGCCGCGAGCACCTTGTCCTCGACGGTCTGCAGGGTCCGCCACTCCGGGCTCCGCAGGATCCGCTCGGTCTGCGTCTTCGCGCTGCCGCGCAACGAGGGGATGATCTGGTCCTGGACGATCCAGCGGCGCGTGCTCACCGCCTCGGCGAACGCCGTCCAGTTCTTCTCCTCGAGGTGGCCGGCCGGCCAGGCCAGGGTGAGCAGCGCGTCCTCCTGGGAGACCAGTTCCGCCGCGTGCTCCAGCGAGACCAGCGGACCGGCCTGCGAGGTGAGGTCGCCGTCGTCGACCTGGGAGAGCTCCTGGAAGGCGTGTATCTGGTCGTCGATGATCGAGGTGTACTGGTCCAGGGCCTGCTCGGCGGTGATGTCACTCGGGTCGTCGATCTGGCTGCGGTAGTACTCCAGGCTGCCCACCGACCCGACGACCGAGTACAGCCGGTCCGCGATACGGCCCGGGGCCCGCTGGATCTGGTCCGAGCGGCCGACGAGCTTCGCGACCGCCTCGTCCGTCTCCTTGCGCGCCCGGTCCAGCTCGGCCCGCGCGCCGGGCTGCGAGGCCAGCCAGGCGGCCGACATGCCGCGTTCCTGTTGCAGCGCGAGCGTGGCGTCGGTGCCCATGGCGCCGGTCGACCTGCTCAGGTCGGTCTGCGCGCGCAGCCGCAGGCCCTCCGAGAACATCTGCGTCGTCGTCAGCGCCCACATGGCGCCGAGGGTGACGCTCGGGACCAGGGCGAGAAGGATGAGGGAGAGACGTATGGAACCGAGGCGGCGGCGTCGGGCACCTGTCCGTCTAGACATGGCCGTCCTTGGGCGATCGGCGGGAGGGGAGAGAGGCTGCGGCCGGCGTCCGCGGTTGCCGGGGCCGGTCAGCGGGTTCCGGCCGCGGCGAACCGCGCGACCGAGGCGACGTTCGACTTGGTGACGAAGGCGGGACCGGTCAGTACGGGAGCCACACCACCGCCACTCAGGTTGCCGTTGGTCTTGTACAGCCACAGGGAGTCCACGGCCAGGTAGCCTTGCAGATACGGCTGCTGGTCCACCGCGAACTGTACGTTCCCGTCCCGCACGGCGTTGACCAGGTCCTTGTCGAGGTCGAAGGTGGCGACCTCGGCCCTGCTGCCCGCCTCCTTCACCGACTTGACCGCGGCCAGCGCGAACTGCGCGCCCATCGTGACGACTTCGTCGATGCTGGGATCCTGGCGCAGCCTGGCCGTGATGACGGCGTCCACCGCGGCCATGTCGGTGCCCTCGACGTAGACCATCTCGGTCTCGCCGTCGAACGCCATCTTCATGCCGGCGCAGCGCGCCTCCAGGGCGACGTTGCCCCGCTCGTGGATGACGCACAGGGCGTGCTGGGCCTTGAGGCCGTCCAGCTTGTTCCCGACGGCCCGGCCCGCGACGCCCTCGTCCTGGCCGAAGTACTCCAGGAGACCGGCCGACCGCCAGGCGTCGATACCGGAGTTGAGACCGACCACGGGAATGCCCGCCGCCTTCGCCTCGGCGACCGGTTTCCTCATCGCCTGCGGCTTGGCCAGGGTCACCGCGATGCCGTCGACCTTGTCGCGGACCGCGTCCCGCACCAGCTGCGCCTGCCCGGCCGGGTCGGAGTCGTTCGCGTACGTCAGCTCGATGCCGTCCTTGGCGGCGGCGGCCCGGGCGCCCTTTCGCACCAGCTCCCAGAAGTCGTCCCCCTTGCCGCCGTGGGTGATCAGGGTGACCTTGAGCCCGCCGGAGCCCGCTTTGCCCGCCGTGTCCGCGCCCGAGTCGAGCGAGGCATCGCCGGAACCGGAACAGCCGGCGAGGAGCAGACAGGCCGCGGCGACCACGGCGGCCCCGCGAACGAATGCGGAGGACGCCTGAGGTGGGGGAGGATTGTTCATGAGGGAGCACCTCGCTGTGCGGCCGAGCAAGTGGAACGCGAAAGTGAGACCGAAACGCAGGTGCGCCGGCCGGTTGAACCTTCACTGGCTCGGAGCCAACCGTGTGTGACCGCCGGTAGTCAAGTGATCGACCGCTCGCAGTGAGTTGTCGGTGCCGCATCGTGATGGTCCCGTCGCTGGCGGGAAGGCCTACGGGGGCGTCGCCGCCCCTGGGCCTCGCACCTGACGGCACCGCCACGCCGGAGTCACGGCTTGCGCGCCACCACCCCGTACATCGCGATGTCCTCGTCCCTGATCACCTCGGTGCCCGTGCCCGTGCCCGTGCCCGTGTCGGCGCCCGTGCCGTCCGGGCGCCACTTGTGGACCTGGACGATCCCCGGTTCGACGAGTTCCAGTCCCGCGAAGAACTCCTCGGCCTCGGCGAAGGTGCGCAGCCGCATCGGCATGCCCCGCGCCGCGTACTCCCGGGCGACCCGGCCCACCTCGTCCGGCGCGAACTCGGCGGTGCCGATGGACATCGCCAGATAACTCCCGGAGGGCAGCGGGTCGAGGAGACGGCGGACGATCCCCACGGCGTCGTCCTCGTCCATCAGGAAGTGGACGATCGCGATGACCGTCAGGGCCACCGGCCGGGTCAGGTCGAGGGTCGCGCGCAGTGCGGGGGCGTCCAGGATGCTCGCCGGTTCCCTCAGGTCCGCCTCGACGTACGCCGTCCTCCCCTCGGGGGTGCCGTTCAACAGGTCCTGGGAGAGCGCGAGGACGAGGGGGTCGTTGTCGACGTAGACGACCCGGGCGGCCGGGGAGACCGACTGGGCGATCTCGTGGATGTTGGGGGAGGTCGGGATGCCGGTGCCGACGTCGAGGAACTGGCGTATCCCCGCCTCCTCGGCCAGCTGCCGCACCGCCCGGTTCATGAAGTCGCGGTTGGCCCGCATGTGGACCGGCAGCGCGGGCCACTCCCGGCACATGGCGTCGCCGGCCTCGCGGTCCGCCGGGTAGTGGTCCTTGCCGCCGATGATGTAGTCGTAGATTCGCGCGGAGTGCGCGCTGTCGGTGTCGATGTCTGGCTCCATGCACCTCCCTTCCCATACTCAACTCGCTTCTAATCGCGTGGAGTTGAGCGGGTGATGAGGTGCCCGGGCAGGGCGCCCGTGATGCGGGCGGTCGCGGGATGCCGGTGGCCGGGCGCGATGCCCCGGCCACCTGGTCCCGTCCGGTGCCTACGCGGCCTGCTGGACCGCCCTCGCCTCGCCCTTCTCGCGGCGCCGCTGCCGCCGGCTGCGGCGCGGCTCCTGGTCGGGAAGCCAGCCGAAGGCCAGGCAGCTGCCCACGACGCCCAGCAGGAGGCCGATGAAGAAGCCGCCCAGGTTCGAGGTGGCCCAGGTGCCCAGGGACAGCAGGACGCCGGTGATCGAGTAGAAGAGCCGCTGCGCGGGGTTGAAGAGGAGCAGCAGTCCGACCACCAGCATCAGGGTCGGCAGGAGATAGCCCGCCAGAGCCTGCGCGCCGGCGTGCAGCATGACCTCCATCGACGCCTTCTCGGTGAGCAGGATCTCCGCGCCGCCCAGGGTGAGCAGCAGCCCGCCCCAGAACGGACGGGCGGCCCGCCAGCGCCGGAAGGCGGGCCGCATGCCCTGACGTGGCCGCTCCGGCATCAGCAGCCCTTGCTGCTGAAGCCGAGCTTCAGGCCCGGCAGCTTGAACACCGCCGCCGTGGTGGCGTAGTTGGTCTGCCGCAGGTTGGCGATCCGCACGGTGTCGGCCTGCTGGCTGAACACACCGATCGGGCCCTTCACCCCGGCCTTGGTGAGAGTGCTGGCGTCGTTGCCGATCTCGATGTTGGTGAAGGCGGCGTCGCCGGACAGCTCGGTCGAGTCGGTGGTCAGGTCGCTCGCCTCGACCTTGTCCTTGCCGCCGCCCGCGGTGATCAGAAGGTTGGTGCCACCGAGGTCGACGCTCTGGCACAGCTTCGTGAGCGTCGCGTTCTTGATCGCGGAGGTGATGACCAGCACCTGACCGCCGGTGTCGCCCTCGTTGGGGCTGCCCGGCGCCATCTGGTCGAGGCCGCCGAACTGCTCGAATCCGGTGCCGTTGAGCTCGGTGGCGGTGACCGTGAAGGGCATGCCGGAGATGGCGAACTGCACACCCAGCGCCCCTTCGGCCGTCAGGATCGCGAGTCCCGCGGCGACCGCGGCGGCCGGCACGGCCATGATCGCGGCCCGCCGTGCCCGAACCCGCCCGCGTCTCGCGGGGACTTCGGAGGCTTCGGGGACCGCTGGTGAGGCGTCGGGGACTGCTGGTGAGGACGAGGCCATGGTTCTGCTCCCGAGGGCATAGTCAATGCGGTTGGGGTTCAGTGGCACACGTTGTCCTGGCGCGGACAGCGGAACTGGGCGCACGTCTCCTCGCAACTCCCGGCGGATGCAAGGGCTTTCTCTCGTTACGCGTCAGTAGCCGTCGAGGAAGTTACCGGGGGTTACATTCGGGGGTCAAGCAAGTTGCGGGAAAAGTGTGGTGATTGTGTGCCGCCTGTGGGCCGCAGTGCCAACTCCCGTACAACACCTTGACGTTGGCAGACCCCCGGGTCTACAACTCTCCCTGGCTTCCCCCAGATCCGTGGCGCCGGATCCAGCCGCTTCCCGGACGTTCTGTCCACCACGGGCATTTCACTGCCCGGGCAACCCGAGTGCACGCCGAGTCCGACCGAGTCCGACTCACGTACGAGCACACCCCCTCAAAGGCACGTCCCCCTCCAAGGCACCCGCACGGCCGCTTCCCCCCGGGCCGTGCCGGTCGCCCTTGCGCCCCACCCCCCAGAAAGAGGCACCCGCATGCGTACGCGATCCCTCCTCACCCTCACCGCCGCCGTCGCCGCCTTCACCCTCCCCGCTCTCTCGCCCGCCTCGGCGGCCGACGGCGCGGTCCTCACCACCGGCGGCCCCGGCGGCACCGCCGTCGCGGTCGGCGACGTCCTCACCGCACCGCTGGCCACCGGCACCACCGCCACGCTCTACTCCAGCGCGACCGGCACCAGCGGTATCTCCTGCACGTCCTCGCAGTTCACCGCCACCGTCACCGACAACCCGGCCGCGCCCGGCACGGCCACCGAGTCGCTCGACGCGCACACCTTCGCCAGCAGCTCCTGCACCGCCAACGTCGTCGGCGTGCTCGGCGTCACCAGCATCACGGTCAACAACCTGCCCTACACCACCTCCGTGACCTCGGACGGAACCGTCACGGTCACCGCCGCGAGCGGCTCCGCCGTCCAGACCACGGTCGTGCTGCGCACCCTGCTGGGCAGCATCAACTGCGTCTACCAGACGCCCGCCCTGGTCGGCACGGCCGACAACGCCGACAACAGCATCGCCTTCGCCAACCAGCAGTTCACGAAGGTGTCCGGCTCCTCGCTCTGCTTCGCCAACGGCTACTTCACCGCGAAGTACGCCCCGGTGACCGACGGGGACGCGCTGGTCTACGTCAACTGACCCTCACCCGCGAGGAGTTCAGTACTGCATGAGTTCACAGGGCACTCAGCGCCGACGCAGGCGCAGTGCCAGGGCGGCGCCTCCGACGAGCACCAGCATCGCGGCGGCGCCGCCCGCCAGTGTGGGCGCGGACGGGCCGGAGCCGGCGCCCCCGGTGGCTGCCACCGGTGTGCTGTCGGGGACGGCGCCGGCCTTCGCGTCGGTGTCGGCGGACCGGCCCGCGGCAGCGGACGGAACGGCCTGCGTGGTGCGCTTCTCGGCGGGCGTCGGGGTGGCCGGGGGACTCGCGCTCGCGGGCTTCTTCTTCTCGCCGCCGTCCGCCGTGGCCGATCCGGCGGATCCGGCTTCGGCCCCTGTGCTCTTCGCCGCCGGGAACACCACGTCCGAGCACGAGTAGTACGTGTCCGGCGTGCTGCTGTTCTGCCAGATCGTGAACAGCACCTGTCGTCCCGTCCGGTCGGCCGGCAACGTCGCCCTGATCCGGTACGCGCCGTCCGTCAGGGCCGGGTCCGTCACTTCCGCGAACGGCCGCTCCGGCAGGTCGGACCAGGTCAGCGGCTTGGCCGGGTCGTAGCCCGGCTTCGTCAGATAGAGCCGGAAGGTGCCGGTGTGCGGGATGGTCGAGACGTACCGCATGGTCAGCGTGGCGCCGGGGGTCATCCGGGTCGAGGGCCAGTCGGAGCGGGCGAGGTCCAGGCCCCGGTAGGCGGGCAGACCGCCGCTGCACAGCTTCCCGTCGGGGATGGTCTGCCGGTCCCGGCCGTTCACGTTCGCGACGCGCAGGTTGTCCCAGGCCGTGAAGGACGTCCCGTTGGCGGCGACGGCCGCCCGGCAGGCCGCCGAACCGGACGGGCTGCCGCCGTCGGGGGAGCAGGCGAAGACCCGGCTGACCGGATCGGTCGGAGCGCCGTGTGCCTGCGCGGGCGCCGCCGCCCACACGCCCAGCAGCAGCGAGCTCGTGAGGGAGGCCGCCAGGGCGGCGGTGTGGTGTGCGGTGGTCCGGGGCATCCGGAACGTCTCCTCGGCCGGAACGGGAACGAACTGCTTCCGTTGCGGTGAACGGTGTGCTCCCGAGGAGTACGGGAAACCGGCCCGGCGCGTTCACGGAGCCGCCAACCGGCGCAAAGCAGACCGTTCCCGGTCAACTGCCCGGCGTCGAGGGTGGGTTTCCGGCCGGATCAAGGGTTTCCCCTGTATCCGCGTGACCGTTCCTTTGCCTATCGTTCGGGCACAGCCGCCCCACAGGTGACCCCGAACGGGCCGGCCCCGCGCCTGGTCGGCCACCGCGCGCCCCTTTTCGCCTCACCCCCACCGTGTCGCCTCCCCCCACAGCGGCGCCCCCACAGCGTCGCCTCCCACAGCGTCACGCCCTTCAGCGTCACCCCACTCGGCTTCACCCCCCGCCGCTTCAGCGACGAAGCGATTCGACCGCCACTCCGCGCTGCCCCGAGTACGGCCACGAAAGGCAAGCCCTTGCGTACCTCTGTCTCCTCCAGACGGAAGCTGATATCCGTCGCCGCGGTCTCCGCCGCCCTCCTGACGGCCGCCACCACCACGGTCGCCGCCGCCCAGGAACCCGCCTCCCAGGAGTCGGCCGTCCCGGCCGCGCTGACCGAGGCCGCGCCCGGCACCCCGGCCGAGCGCCTCATCGTCGGCTACACGTCCGGCGCCGCCGAGGCCACGTCGAACAAGGCCGCCGAGGCCGACGCCGCGGCCAAGGGCAAGGAGGCCGGCGAGGACCTCGACTTCCAGCGCCGCCTCGGCACCGGCGCCGCCCTGGTCGACCTGGGCGCCGACCTCACCGGGGCCGATGTCGCCGACGTCGTCGCCGAGTTCAAGGCGGACCCGCAGGTCGCCTACGTCGTGCCGGACCGCCTGAACACCGCGAAGGCCGACCCGAACGACACCGAGTACGCCAAGCAGTGGGACCTGTTCGAGGCCACGGCCGGCATGAACGTGCCCGGTGCCTGGACCACCTCGACCGGCACCGGAGTCACCGTCGCCGTCATCGACACCGGCTACGTCGCCCACACCGACCTCGCCGCGAACATCGTCGGCGGCTACGACTTCATCGCCGACACCGCCGTCTCCGTGGACGGCGACGGCCGCGACAGCAACCCGGCCGACCCGGGCGACTACTACGCGGCCAACGAGTGCGGCTCCGGCATCCCGGCCAGCAACTCCTCCTGGCACGGCACGCACGTCGCCGGCACCATCGCCGCGGTCACGAACAACAGCAAGGGCGTCGCCGGCATCGCGTACGGCGCGAAGATCTCCCCGGTGCGCGTGCTCGGCAAGTGCGGCGGCTACGACTCGGACATCATCGACGCCATCACCTGGGCGTCCGGCGGCACCGTCTCCGGTGTCCCCGCCAACACCAACGTCGCCAAGGTCATCAACATGAGCCTGGGCGGCGACGGGGCGTGCACCTCCGCGACCCAGACCGCGATCAACGCCGCCGTGGGCCGCGGCACGACCATCGCCGTCGCCGCGGGTAACGACAACGAGAACGTGTCGGCCCACTCGCCGGGCAACTGCAACAACGTGATCTCGGTCGCCGCGACCAACCGCACCGGCGCCAAGGCCTCGTACTCCAACTACGGCACCCTCGTGGACATCTCCGCGCCCGGCGGCCAGACCAGCACCGGCACCGCCAACGGCATCCTGTCCACGCTCAACTCCGGCACCAAGACGGCGTCCACGGAGTCGTACGCCTACTACCAGGGCACCAGCATGGCCACCCCGCACATCGCGGGCCTGATCGCGCTGGTGAAGTCGGCCAACTCGGCGCTGACCCCGGCGCAGATCGAGACGGCCATCAAGAACAACGCCCGTGCCCTGCCGGGCGCCTGCTCGGGTGGCTGCGGCGCCGGTCTGGCGGACGCGGCCAAGACCGTGGCGGCCGTCAGCGGCGGTACGACCACGGGGACGACCTTCTCCAGCACCACCGCGGTCGCCATCCCGGACAACGGCTCGGCGGTCGAGTCCTCCATCGCGGTCAGCGGCCGCAGCGGCAGCGCCCCCTCCAGCCTCCAGGTCGGTGTCGACATCACCCACACCTACCGTGGTGACCTGGTCCTCGACCTGGTCGCCCCGGACGGCACGGCGTACCGCCTGAAGGCCGCGAGCTCCTCGGACTCCGCGGACAACGTGAACACCACCTACACCGTGAACGCCTCCTCGGAGACGGCCAACGGCACCTGGAAGCTGCGCGTCCAGGACACCGCGGCGCAGGACACGGGCACGCTCAACGGCTGGAAGCTCACCTTCTGAGCCGCCGGGTGTGACTGAGGGGCGGGGGGGGGGGGGGGGGGGGGGGGCCNAACACCACCTACACCGTGAACGCCTCCTCGGAGACGGCCAACGGCACCTGGAAGCTGCGCGTCCAGGACACCGCGGCGCAGGACACGGGCACGCTCAACGGCTGGAAGCTCACCTTCTGAGCCGCCGGGTGTGACTGAGGGGCGGGCCGTCCGGTGCGAAGGGGCACCGGACGGCCCGCCGTCGCGTTCGGTCCGTGGCGGTGACGGAGTCAGCCGGTACGGACGGGGAGTTCCGCCACGAACGGATGGTCCCGCACGGGACCGTCCAGACCTGCGGCCCCGCCGAGGGCGCCGAGCGGGACGAAGACCTCGCGGTCGGCCGTCCGGAACGCCGACCACCGGTCCGGCACGTCGTCCTCGTGAAAGATCGCCTCGACCGGGCAGACGGGCTCACAGGCCCCGCAGTCGACGCACTCGTCGGGGTGGATGTAGAGCTTGCGTTCTCCTTCGTAGATGCAGTCGACGGGGCACTCGTCGAGGCACGCCTTGTCGAGTACGTCGACACAGGGATCGGCGATGACGTAGGCCATGGATTCCTCCTTGCGTGACTTCTCAGCCGGTCGTGGGGAGTTCGGGCACGCGGGCGGGCAGTCGTGCCGCCACGTCGGACGGCAGCCCGCGGACCGTGAGCACGGCGGTCGGTCGTTCCCCGGCGACGAGCTCGCCGTCCGTGCCGTGCGGGACGAGGAGGACCTGCCCGGCTCCCGCCACCATCGGCTCCGACCCCTCGCAGTGCAGGGCCAGTTCACCGCGCAGGACGAGAACCGCCTCCTCGACCCCGTGGTCGGAACGCACGGGCAGCCGCGCCGAGGCCGGCAGGTCCCAGAACTCCACGCCCTCGCACTCGCTGTGCAGCATTCCCCGCCTGATCAGGCTCTGCCACTTGGCCTGCTGCGGATCCACGGTGACCTTCACGTCACCCACGGCTTTGGAGACGATCACGGCCGGCCGCCCTCGTTCCCGACGGTGAGGGTCACCACGGTCAGCCGCATCGGTGCCTCGGCCCGGAACGTGGACTTGGAGCCGGCCTCGAGCAGCAGGCAGGTGTCCGCGGCCAGTGTCACCGTCTCGGTCACGCCCGCGGCCTCCACCCGTCCGGCACCCGTGTGCACGAACACGGCGAGTTCGGCGTCGGGGTCGCCCAGTACCTGGTCGTCGCCCTCGGGGATGTCGACGACCTCGATGCGCTTGAGCGGGCCGCTGAAGACGCCCGCGGTGTCGACGGACTTGAGTTCGAACAGGTCGTACAGCACGGCCTTCGTCATGTCTGCCTTTTCGGGGGGCTGGGATCCGGAGAGCACCGCGCGGGTGGCCGGTGCGAGGGTTTCGATGACCCACCAGTCGAGGGGTCCGTCACCGGTGTTGCGCAGGCCGTGGACGTTGCCCACGCTGGTGAGGGCGAGCGCCCCGGCTGTCACCGGGTGCGCCTCGCCGTTCAGCAGGAGTTCGCCCCGGCCGCAGAGGACGAGGTAGATCTCCTCGGTGCGGGTGTGCCGGTGTTCCCCGCTGACCCCGCCCACCGGAAGCGAGGCCCATTCGACCGCCTCACTCGGTGAGCGGAGCTGCCGGCGCGTCGCGAACGCCTTCCAGTACGTCTTTCCCTCGGCGCCGTGCACCCCGTGCACGGACGCCCGCACCGCGGTGGTGGCCACCGCGGCCCAGGGCACCCTGCCCTCGCCGTGCGCACTCACCTGGCGTCTCCCCAGTGGAGGTCGGCCAGCTTCCCGGCTGCGGCGGACAGCTCGTCCTCGGTGAGGTCGTTGACGAACACGGCCGAGCCGATGCCGGCCGGGAGCGGAAGCCGCTGCAGGCCGTCGCGGTGGCGAACGGTGTCCCGCAGGGCCGGTACCAGCATCTTGGGGGTGCACAGCTGGTGCCAGGTCGGCAGACCGAGCGCCGCCATCACCCGCAGGACGCGCTCGCGCTGCCCGGCGTCGACCAGGCCGCGCTGTTCGGCGATGACGGTGGTGAGGGCCATGTCCACGGCCACGGCCTCGCCGTGCAGGAGCTCGGGCAGGGCGTGCATCTCGATGACCGGGCTGAACGAGTGCCCGTAGTCCACGACCCGTTCCAGGACCTTCTCCCAGAGGTTGGGCTGGAGTTCCTCGAGCATGCCGTGGATGGCCCGCTCGATGACCTCGGTCGCCGGGTCGAGACCCCCGATCGGGGCGTGCGTGGAGTGGGCGCCGCCGGGACGCTGGAGGCGGTGGTGGACCAGGGTTGCGGCGTTGGCCTCCAGAAGGTCGAACAGCCGCTCGTCCTTGATCAGGGCGATCTTGAGGATCTCGGCGAGTCCGTTGCTGATGTGGCGGTCGTCCAGGGTGGTGAGGAAGGTCCGGTCCAGCAGGGTCCGTTCAGCGGGGAAGTACGTACCGAGACGGTTCTTGTGACCGGCGTTGTTCACGCCGGTCTTGGCACCCACTCCCGCGTCCACCAGGCCGATGAGCGTGGTGGGGATCCGGATCCACGGGGTCGCCCGCCGGTACATGCTCGCCGCGAAGCCCACGATGTCCATCAGGACGCCACCGCCGATGGCGATGACGGGTTCGCGGCGCCGGTCGATTCCGAACGCGTCGAGACCGTCGACGACCTTGAGGACGAGTTCCATGTTCTTGGCCGGTTCCCCGGTCGGCAGCACCAGCAGCCGGTGATCCACGCCGTGGTGGGCGAAGTAGTTCCTGATACGGGCGCCGTAGAGCTCGTCCACGACCGAGTCGACCACGACGAAGCGGCGGACCCGGCCCCCTTCCACGACGTCCTCCAGGATCGCCCGGTTGTCCAGGCCGAGGACGTTCTCCTCGACACGCACCTCGTAGGCGACCTGCTTGGTGGCTCGGACGGACCAGTGGGTGACCGGGTTACCGACCGTGAACAGCCCGTCGGACGAGGTGTGTTCGGCCGGCCGAAGCTCTGATTGCATACCTGTCTCCTTGATCGGGACGTGGCGGTCATCCGGAGACTATGGCATCAATCAATGCAGCTGCAAGCAAATATCTGAAGTGTGGCGCAGGCCTCTTTCGCTTCATCTTGCCTTCACAAGCTTGGCGTTCTGTGCATTTAATTGCTTTCAGATGCATGTAATGGCTAGAGTTCCTGGCCACAGGTTGCTGCCATGCGGACCCACAGGAGGGAGCGCCAGCGTGCCCCGCTCAGAGGTACAAGCTGACCGGCGAACCGGTATACCGGCCGTCCGCCGAGTCGACCACTTCGCGTTCACGGTGTCCGATCTGCACACGGCCACGGAGTTCTTCGCCGAGCTCTTCGGCGGTGAGCTGTGTTACGTCGAGGGCCCGGTCCGGGACTCGGCGGGGGACTGGATGACCCGCAAACTGGGTGTCCCCGCCTCGGCTTCGGCGCACGTGGCCATGGTGCGCGTCGGGCCCAGCACGAACCTGGAGCTGTTCCAGTACGAGGTGCCGGGGCAGCGCACGGTGCCCCCGCGGCTCGACGACCGGGGAGGCCGTCGGCTGTCGCTGCGTGTCGAGAACATCCACGCCGTGGCCGCCCTGCTCCGCGCCCGGCCGGACACGCGGATCGACCACGACATGCTGGAGCCGGACGCACAAGGCGGCGCGTCCGTACGCCGCATCGGCTGTTCCACGTCCTGGGGCATGGTGCTCCAACTGTGCGGCGCGGCCGGTCCGCCGGACCCGCGGCCCGCGGGTCCGACGGGGCCGGTCCGGGTCCTCGGAGCCGACCACCTGGCGCTGACCGTCGCCGACCTGGGCGCGTCCGTACGGTTCTTCACCGACGTGATCGGCGCCTCGCGGCTGCCCGGGCACCCGGCACGGGAACGGGCCGGCGCCCCGACCCGCGCCTGGCTGCGGCTCGGACCGACGGACCGGCTCGAGTTGCGCCAGTACGAGGGCGACGACCCGGCCCCGGCACCCCGCAACTGCGATGTGGGGGGCTCGCACATCGCCTTCCACACCGACGACGTCGACGCCGCGGCCGCCTATCTGGCCGACCGGCCCGGCGTCCACGTGATGGGCACGCCGGAGACCATCACCGACGGTCCCATCGCCGGCAACCGATGGGTGTACTTCACCACCCCCATCGGCGTGCAGCTGGAAGTCCTGTGCATGCCCGACGGCCGGCTGCCCTACGAGCGCCGGACCCGCTCCCGGCGGGTGTCCTCACGTTTCTTCGACTGGCACTGATCCCTGCCCCCGTCGCGGCGGCGGCCGGTGCCGGCCGCCCGACGCGCTCAGTGCCTCTTCCCCCTCCCAGCCACTTCTTCCCAAGGAGCACCATCATGCGGTGGGACCACCTGTACGTCGCCGGGACCGGCGCCAGTCTGCCCAAGACGATGAGCGTCGAGGAGGCCATCGACGCCGGCGTCTACGACGAGGAGTCCGCCCGGCACAGCGGCCATCTGTCGGTCACCGTCGCCGCTCCCGAGGACAGCATCCCGGAGATGGCGGTCAAGGCCGGGCGCCAGGCCCTGGAACGCTCCGGCTACGGCCCGCAGGACGTGGCCGCCGTCACCTACTCGGTCGTCTTCCACAACGGGATCGACATCTGGAACTCCGGGTCGTACATCCAGAAGGGCATCGCCGCGGCGGGCTGCCTCGCTGCCGAGGTCCGCTCCGGTTCCAACGGCGGACTCATAGCCGCCGAACTCGCCGCCGCCTATCTGCACGCCCACCCCGAGGCGAAGGTCGCCGTCTCCACGGCGGGAGACCTGTGGACCGATCCGTACTTCGACCGGTGGCGCACCGACCGGATCCTGTACGGCGACGGCGCCGCGGCCCTGGCGCTGTCGCGTGAGGGCGGCTTCGCACGGATCGTGTCGATGGCCACCTACACCGACCCGGATCTGGAGGCCATGCACCGGGGGCACGAACCGTTCGGGCCCTTCCAGCACGACGCCGAGCACCCGATCGACCTGAACCGCCGTCACCAGCAGTTCCTGGAGACCTTCGACAAGGACGAGGTCTGGCGCCGGGTCGAGGACGGGTTGCGCAAGGCCACCGGCCAGGCACTCGACGAGGCGGGACGCACCGTCGACGAGATGGACTTCCTGGTCGCCCCGCACTTCGGTGCCGCGCTGACGCTCAGGCAGTGCCTGCGACCCATCGGCGTGGACGACCTGACCCGGACGGCCTGGGACTTCTCCCGACGTACCGGGCACCTCGGCCCCGCCGACCAGTTCGCCGGGCTCAACCACCTCGCGGAGACCGGCGCCCTCACCCCCGGCAAGCGGGTCCTGCTGCTCGGGGTGGGCGGGGGCTTCAGCTGGACCTGCGCCGTCGTCGACGTCGTCGAGGAGCCCGCCTGGCGCGGCGTGCCGGCGTGAGTCCCGCCGCACCGCCCTCCCGAGTCCCGTCGGGAGACCCACCGTCACCACAGCCAAGGAGTCAGCCATGCCCGTCGGCATAGTCGGCCTGGGCGCGTACGCCCCGCCGCAGGTCATCGACAACGCACAGGTCAGTACCTGGACCGGGGCCGCCCCGGACTGGATCACCGAACGCACGGGTGTCCGCCACCGGCACTACGCCGACCCGGGCGTCACCACCTCCGCGATGGCGGCGCACGCGGTCGAGGAACTGTTCGCCGAGTCGCCCTACAGCCGCGAGAGCGTCGCGCTCACCGTCCTCGCCACGTCCACCCCCGACCAGCCGCAGCCGGCCACGGCGGTGCGCATGCAGAGGCTGCTGCGCATGCACAGCACCCCCGCCTTCGACGTGAACGCCGTGTGCTCCGGCTTCGTGTACGGCCTGAGCGTCGCCGAGTCGATGCTGCGCACCTCCCGAGAGAAGGGGACGGCGCTGGTCATCGGCGCCGACATGTACTCCACCATCATGGACCGCAGCGACCGGCGGACCGTGTCGCTCTTCGGTGACGGCGCCGCGGCCGTCCTGCTCGCCGAGGTCCCCGAGGGATACGGCATCCACGCGACCCGGCTGTTCGCCGAGGGCGACGGCGAGGACCTGGTCGAGGTGGTGGCAGGCGGCACCCGGCAACGCGCCGACGACGCCGCCCGAGCGGAGGGCCGGCACTTCTTCCGGATGCAGGGACGGGCCGTGAAGGAGTACGCCCTGCAGGTCATCCCCAAGGTCGTGGACGACGTGCTGGACTCGGCCCACCTGGAGATCGGGGACATCGACCGGGTCCTCATCCACCAGGGCAACACCCGTCTCGTGGAGGCGGTCGCCCGCGAACTGGGCGTGGACATGGCCCGGGTCCCGCTGACCGCGCCCCTCTACGGCAACACCGGCGCCGCGTCCATCCCCTTCACGCTGCGCCACTCGCACCGCGAGCGCCCGCTGCAGCGCGGCGAGCGCGTCCTGCTCGCCGCCGTCGGCGGCGGGATGACCGCCGGCGCCGCCGTCCTCACCTGGTACTGAGGGAAAGGAGACCCGATGCGTCTGAAGGACAAGGTGGCCGTGATCACGGGCGGCACCCGCGGACTGGGCAGGGCGATCGCCGAGCGCTTCCTCGACGAGGGCGCCACCGTGGTGCTCGGTGCCCGGAACCCGTACGACATACAGCAGTTGATCGACCAGTTGCCGGACCGGGTGCTCTATCACGAGACGGACGTCACCAGCCCGGCCGGTGTGGAGGGGCTCATGGAGGCGGCGGTCGCCGCCTACGGCCGGATCGACGTCCTGGTGGCGAACGCCGGGGTGAACCGGGACGGCAAGGTCGACCGGCTCTCCGCCGCGGACTGGCGGTCCATGATGGACACCAACCTCAACGGCGCCTTCTACAGCCTGCAGAGCGCGGCGCGCCGGATGACGGCCCAGGGGGGCGGCCGGATCATCACGGTCTCCTCCAGCATGGCCAGCCGGGTGGCCATCGGCGCGGCGGGCTACTCCGCGACCAAGGCGGCCATCGAGACCCTCACCAAGGTCGCGGCGATCGAGCTGGGGCGCAAGGGAGTCCAGGTCAACTGCCTGGCGCCGGGCGTCCTGGAGGACGGTATGGGCCGCGAGCTCTCCCAGAACAAGAAGGTGTGGGAGGCCTACAGCGGCCGGTTCTCCCTCGGCCGCGCCGGGACGCTCGACGAGGCGGCACTGGGCGCGGTGTTCCTGGCGAGCGACGACAGCTCGTACGTCAACGGCCATGTGCTGGAAGTCAACGGAGGTCTGCTGTGGGCGTGAAGGCCTCGGAATCCAGGGTCCGGCTCGTCGTCGCCGACGGCGTCGGAACCATCGAACTGTCCCGGGAACCGGTCAACGCCCTCGACCACCGGGCCCAGTCCGAGCTGCGCGGGGCCGCGGAGGAGGCGGCGGACCGTACGGACGTGTCGGCGGTCGTCCTCTACGGCGGACCGGACCGGTTCTCCGCCGGGGCGGACATCCGAGAGATGGCCGGCCTGGAACCGGTCGACATGGTCCTGTGGGCGCGCCGGCTCCAGGAGGCGTTCACGGCGGTGGCCGACATCCCCAAGCCGGTGGTGGCCGCGGTCACCGGATTCGCCCTGGGCGGCGGCTGCGAGCTGGCGCTCACGGCCGACCATCGTATCCTCGCGCCCCAGGCACGCATCGGGCTCCCCGAGATCAAGCTGGGCGTGATCCCGGGCGCGGGCGGCACCCAGCGGCTGGCCCGGCTGGTCGGCACGGCCAGGGCCAAGGAGATCATGTTCACCGGGCGTGCGCTGAGCGCCGAGGAGGCACTGCGGATCGGGCTCGCCGACCAGGTGGTCGACCGCGACCAGGTGCTCGGCCAGGCCCTCGCGTGGGCCCGTCAGTTCGTCGGGGGGCCCTCGCTCGCCCTGCGGGCCGTCAAGCAGGCCGTCGACCTGGGGACGGCGACCGACCTGCGGTCCGGTCTCGCGCTCGAACGCACCCTGTTCGAAGGACTGTTCGGCACGCAGGACCAGTTGTCGGGCATGCGCACCTTCGTCGAGAAGGGTCCCGGCAAGGCGGTCTTCGCGGGCCGGTGAACGAGAACACCGGCGCGACGGCCGCGGCCCCCGCGAGCTCTCCGGGGNGACGGGGTGATCACCCTGCGGGTGGCCGAGGTCGGCGACCTGTCCTACGGGCCCGAGGCCCATCGCCGGCTTGGTGCGGGCGGCACCCGCGGCAAGCTCCTGCTCACACCGTGACGCCGAGGGCGTGATCACGGCCGCGGCCCCGGAGAGCTCTCCGGGGCCGCGGCCGTGATCACGCCCTCGGCGTCACGGTGTGAGCAGGAGCTTGCCGCGGGTGCCGCCCGCACCAAGCCGGCGATGGGCCTCGGGCCCGTAGGACAGGTCGCCGACCTCGGCCACCCGCAGGGTGATCACCCCGTCGTCGACCAGGTGGGACAGCACGGCCAGCTGGTCGCCGTCCTGCTCGACGAAGGTCTGCAGCACGGTGATGCCGCGTTCCGCCTTGGGCGGTTCGGGCGCGTAGATGGAGCCGGCCCTTCCGCCGTCCCGTACCGCGCCGATCACCCGCGGCGCGATGCCCGCGGTCTCCAGCAGGGCGTCGGCCACCCCCGCCGGGAGGGGTTCATCGGCCGACAGAACCGTGGCAGCCCCCAACTCCTTCGCCAGGTCGGCGTCCTGGGGACGGGCCAGGGCGATGACCTCGACCCCGCGGGCGGCGGCCAGCTGGACGGCGAACCCGCCGACGGCTCCGACGGCCCCGCTGACCAGTAGTCGCTCGCCCGGTCGCGGAGCAATCTTCTCCAGCGCCTGGTAGGCCGTCAGTCCGCCCAGCGGCAGGGCGGCGGCCTGCACCAGGTCCACGGTGCGCGGCGCCGGGGCCGCGATCGAGGCGTCCAGAGCGACGTACTCGGAGTGGGTGCCTATGCCCGTCGCGTACTGGGCCGACATGGCTACCACCCGGTCACCGGGGGAGAAGCGCTCCACGCCCTCGCCGACCGACTCGACCGTTCCGGCGAGGTCCCAGCCGAGCACGAGGGGGAAGGGGTGGGCGATGGAGTCGGCCATGGCGCCGGAACGCACCAGCAGATCAACGGGGTTGACGGCCGACGCGGCGGTACGGACCAGGATCTGGCCGGGCTTCGGGGTGGGTGTGGGGAGCTCGGAGACGGTCAGCAGCTCGGGGCCGCCGTACTCCGGCAGGATCAGTGCGCGCATGCGGAACTGCCCTTCAGGGTGGTCGAGTTCTTCGCCGAATACTGCGATCTTTCTTGCAGCCGAAAGCATATTACTTGGATGAGGTTTCCGTGAGTCGGCAGCTCAAAGAGGCGCCAAGGCGCGCCGCCGGGTAGGCATCCCCCCTTTAGATGCTTGCGACTGCATTGAATATAGGGCTATGTTGAGTCGCGCGGGCCCCGAGCCCTCCGCCCCTTCTTCGACGCAGGAGGCAGTACGCCATGTCCAGATCGATCGACTCACCCCTCGCGCCGGGCAGTTCACGGCTGCCCACGCTGACCGGGATGCGCTTCATCGCCGCAGCTCTCGTCTTCCTGCACCACGGGATCTGGGTCAACGTCTTCGCCGACCGGGACGTGGTGTCCCTCTACCACGACCTGTTCATCACCGCCGGGCACGTCGGCGTCTCCTTCTTCTTCCTCCTCAGCGGCTTCGTGCTCACCTGGTCGGCCCGGAAGAAGGACACCTTCGGCCGCTACCTGCGCCGCAGGGCGGTCAAGCTCTACCCCAACCACGTGGTCACCTTCGTGGCCGCACTGCTGCTCGTCGCCACGTCCACCCAGCTGCACCAGGCGATCCCCAACCTGCTGATGGTGCAGTCCTGGTTCCCCGTGTACGACGTCCTGTTCAGCGTGAACCCGCCGAGCTGGTCGCTGGCCTGCGAGGCGCTGTTCTACCTCTCGTTCCCGCTGCTGCTGCGCTGGGCCAACAAGATCCCGGTGAAGGCGCTGTGGGGCTGGGCCGTGGGTGTCGTCGCCGCGGTCATCGGAGCCGCCGTGTTCGCGCAGACCGTGCTGACCAGCGGTCCGGCCATGCCCGACGGACAGCCGCTGGGGCTCTACCAGTTCTGGTTCGTGTACGCCCTGCCGCCGGTGCGCGCGCTGGACTTCTTCCTCGGCATCCTGCTGGCGCGGATCGTGATGAACGGCAAATGGATCCGGGTGGGCGTGCTCCCGGCCGCGCTCCTCTTCCTCGCCGGCTACGCCCTCGCGAGCCAACTGCCGTACGTGTACGGGCTGAACGCCGCGACGATCATTCCGATCGCCCTGCTGGTGCCCGCCGCCGCGGTGGCCGATGTCGAGGGCCGGCGCACCGGTCTGCGCGGCCGGTTCGCGATCTGGCTGGGCGAGATCTCGTACGCCTTCTACCTGGTGCACGCCATCGTGCTGATCTGGTGCCGGGCGCAGTTGGGGCACGCGCAGGGCTGGAGCACGCCGGCCGGCCTGCTTCTGATGCTGGCCGGCCTGATGCTGAGCGTGCTGGCCGCCTGGGCCCTGTACGCCTTGGTCGAACGCCCCGCCATGCGGCGCTGGAGCAAGCCCCGAGCGGACCGCGTGGCGCCGGCGACCCCGGAGGTCGCCAGACCGGACCGCGTCCCCGCCGGATAAAGAAACCGTCCTATCGGTTCTGTTTCCCGGGGGCCTCCGAGGGGTTCAGTGCGACAACGGACCGAATAGTGCCGGATTTGAGTGCTATTGCGCCCCAAGAAGGCAGCAACCTCGCTCCTTGTATCCGGATTGACAAACCGCAGAGACTGTTTTTTACTGACGTCATCGAAGTGAGCCAGGGGAGGGCGCGATGACCACCACGGCACAGGCCGCAGGGCCGGAAGCCATCAGTTTCGGAGGCGAGGCGAACCCTTACGCGCTGTACGCGCGACTGCGGCGCCAAGCTCCGGTCAGCCACATGTGCCTGCCGGACGGCGGGGAGTTCTGGCTGGTCACCCGGTACGCCGACGCGAGGAGCGCGCTGGCCGACCCTCGTCTGAGCAAGGACCCCAACCAGGTCGGCGACCGTTGGCGGGCCACCGTGGCCCAGCCGACCGACGGCGAGGACGCCTCCCTCGTACGTCATCTCTTGAACGTCGACCCGCCGGATCACACCCGGCTGCGCCGCCTGGTGCACAAGGGCTTCACCCCACGCCGCATCGAAGCTCTGCGCGGACGCATCCAGGAGATCACCGACGGCCTGCTCGACGAACTCGCGGCAGCCGCGGGCCCGGTGGACCTGCTCGACCGGTTCGCCTTCAAGGTGCCCGTCACGGTGATCTGCGAGCTGCTCGGCGTCCCCCTCGACGACGTGGAGGACATCCACTCCTGGTCGACGGCGCTCTCGACACTGGTCGCCGACGAGGAGGGCCACGCCAAGGTGGCCCTGGCGGCCGGCCAACTCGGCGAGTACCTCGCCAAGTTGGTCGAGTACAAGGCCGGCCACCCGGGCGACGACCTGATCAGCGCCCTGATCGAGGCCAGGGACGAGGGCCAGCGCCTGTCCCACGCGGAACTCACCGCCATGGCCTTCCTCATGCTGATCGGGGGCCACGAGACCACCGTCCACCTCATCGGGAACGGCATGCTCGCCCTGATGCAGCACCCCGCCCAGATGGCGCTGCTGCAGAACGACCCGTCACTCATCACCGGCGCGGTGGAGGAGTTCCTCCGCTACGAAGGGTCGGTGGAGGTCGCCACCTGGCGGTTCGCGGTCGAGGAGCTGGACTTCGACGGCGTACGGGTACCCAAGGGAGCCCCCGTCCTGGTCTCCCTGGGCTCGGCCGGCCGGGACCCGGAGCGGTTCGAGAACCCCGACACCTTCGACATCACGCGCCGTGACGCCGCAGGTCACCTCGTGTTCGGCCACGGCATGCACTACTGCCTCGGCGCCCCCCTGGCCCGGATGGAGGGCCAGATCGCGGTGGGCAGCCTGGTGCGACGCTTCCCCGGCATCCGGCTCGCCGCCCCCGCCGACCAGCTGCGCTGGCGCGAAGGGCTGCTCATCCGCGGCCTGTACGAACTTCCCGTCCACCTGAGCTGACCGCGGCCCGGCCGCAGCCGCCCCTCCGGAGTCGATGCCATGCAGGCACCCCTTTTCGCCCTGATCCTGAGCGTGTTCAGTCTGGGCACGGCCGAGTCCGTCATCGCCGGGCTGCTCCCGCAGCTCGGCCGGGACCTGGACGTGTCGCTGTCCCAGGCCGGGCTGCTGGTCTCCGCGTACGCGCTGACCATCGTCGTCGGCGGTCCGTTCGTCACCCTGGCGACCAGCAGGCTGCCCCGCAAGCCCCTGCTCGTGGGCCTGCTCGCCCTGTTCGTGGCGGGGAACCTCGCGGCCGCACTGGCTCCCGGATACGGCGTCCTGATGACCGCCCGGGTGGTGTCCGCGCTCGGCCACTGCACGCTGTTCGCCCTCGCCCTGATCACCGCGGCCGAGATCGCCGGGCCGGAGAAGTCCGGCTCCGCGGTGGCCCGCATCATCATCGGCGTCAACCTCGCGACCATAGCCGGCGTGCCGCTGGGACTCGTCCTGGCGCAGCAGTGGGGCTGGCGGGCGACGTTCTGGGGCGTGACGCTCCTGAGCCTGACAGCCCTGGCGGCCTCGGTCGTGCTGGTCCCCGCCACCGCGGCAGGCGGCGGGGGCGGGGGAGCTGCGGCCGAACTCACGGTGCTGCGGGACCGGAGGGTCCAGGTGGCGCTCCTGCTGACGGTCGTGGGCATGGCCGGCGGATTCACCGCCTTCACGTTCCTGACCCCGCTCCTGGAGGACGTCGGCGGATTCACCCCACAGCAGGTGACCGTGCTGCTGTTCGTCTTCGGGCTCGGTTCGCTCGCGGGCGGTGTCCTGGGCGGCAGACTGGCCGACCGGGCGCTGATGGGATCACTGACCGCACTGCTCGGAGTTCTCACGGTGGTACTGGTGGCCTTCGCCGGTGCCGCCGCGCACCAGGCGGCCGCCGTGGTCGCGGTGATCGCCTTCAGTACCGCGTTCTTCGCACTCAACCCGGGCCTCGGGGCCCGCGTCCTCAACTCCGTCTCCGGCCGTGCCCCCACGCTCGCCGTCTCGATGAGCATCGCCTCGGTGCAGACCGCCATCGCCTTCGGGGCCTGGTTCGGCGGCCGGGTGATCGACAGCGGGTTCGGGCTGCGGAGCGTGCTGCTGGCCGGTGCGGTGCTCACCGCGCTCGGCTGCGCCATCGCCTGGGCCGAATGGCGTGCCGAACGCCGGTCGGCCGCGGCGCCGAAGGCGGCCCCCGTAGCAGTGACCGTCCGGGCGACCGAGCCCGAACGTCTCGCCTGACCCCAGATCTTGAGGTCTTCCGCCTGTCGTCACGACATGGCGTGCGGCCTTCCAAGCCCCCCACGCCCCCCACTTCCGTACATCCATCGGTGGAACACCGTCGTGACCGCCAGAAGACGTAAGGATCAGAAGTGACCAGCACGGTGACACGCAGAAGGTTCATCTCCCGCTCGGCGGCAGGAGCCGGCATCGCAGCGGTGGGCGGCGGCGTCGGTATCAATCTGCTCGACCCCTCGACGGCCGCGGCGGCCGCGGCGGATGGAGCGGACGCGGTCGGCACGTTCGGCCCGGCCACGGTGAGCCCCACCGACAGCCGTTACGCGGACCTCAGCCGAGGCACGAACCAGCGCTTCACAGGCAGCCCGGACACCATCACCGTGGTCGGTTCGACCAGCCAGGTGGTCGCCGCGGTGCAGGCGGCGGTGACCGCCGGCAAGCGGATCGCGGTGCGCAGCGGCGGCCACTGCTACGAGGACTTCGTGGCCAATCCCGCCGTCAAGTCCGTCATCGACATCTCCCCGATGAACCAGGTCGGGTACGACAGCACCCGCAAGGCCTTCGTCATCGAGGCCGGCGCCAAGCTGGGCCAGGTCTACGAGCGGCTCTTCAAGGGCTGGGGCGTCACGGTCCCGGGCGGCGCCTGCCCCACGGTCGGCGTCGGCGGCCACATACCCGGCGGCGGGTACGGCGCCCTGTCCCGCAAGCACGGCCTGATCAGCGACCACCTGTACGCGGTGGAGGTCGTCGTGGTGGACAAGGCCGGCACCGCCAAGGCGGTGGTCGCGACCCGCGAGGCCGGCGACGCCAACCGCGATCTGTGGTGGGCGCACACCGGCGGCGGGGGCGGCAACTTCGGCGTGGTGACGCGGTACTGGATGCGCTCGCCGGACGCCACCGGTTCGGACCCCGCGCAGCTGCTGCCGAAGGCTCCCTCCGAGGTGTGGATCGCCACCGTCAACTGGCCCTGGACCGGGCTCACCAAGGCCGGTTTCAGCCGCCTGATGAAGAACTACGCCCAGTGGCACCTGGACCACAGTGCGCCGGGCGTGCCCGAACTGGCCCTGTTCAGCGAGCTCAAGCCCAGCCACCGGGCGGCCGGCACGATCTCGCTGACCGCGCAGGTGGAGGCGTCCGCGCCCAACGCCGAGCAGATGCTCGACGCCTTCGTCGCCTACGTCGGCGAGGGCACCGGTGTCACCGCCCAGGTGGCCGACCGCCGCAAGGTGCCCTGGCTGCACGCCACCCAGTGGTCCGGATTCACCGGCCCCGACCCGCTCTTCCGGTTCAAGGGCAAGCCCGCCTACCAGCGCAAGAACTTCACCGACGCGCAGATCGACGCGATGTACAAGCACCTGACGCGCACCGACTACGAGTACCCGGCCGCCCTGATGCTGATCTCCGCCTACGGCGGCCGCGTCAACCAGGTGGCGGCGGCGGCGACCGCCGTGCCGCAGCGTGACTCGATCCTGAAGGTGCAGACCGCCGTGCTGTGGACCGACCCCGCGGACGACTCCAAGCACCTGACCTGGGTGCGTGAGTTCTTCCGCGACCTCTACAGCGAGACCGGCGGGGTGCCCGGCCTGAACGGCGTGACCGACGGGATGTTCATCAACTACGCCGACGTCGACGTCAAGGACCCGGCCTGGAACCCGTCGGGGACACCGTGGCAGCAGCTCTACTTCAAGGGCAACTACCCCGCCCTGCAGCAGGCCAAGGCCAGGTGGGACCCGAAGAACGTCTTCCGGCACGCCCTCTCGATCGAGCTGCCGGCCTAGGGCCGGCCGTCGCCGGCCCCACCCCCACAAGGTTGCCTGCGCTCGTGGCGGACGCCGAGGCGTTCCCGGCGCAGGACAGCAAGTAACCCCCTGTGAAACAACCGAAAGGTAAATCCTCATGACCACCCAGAACGTCAAGCGTCTGCAGGGCAAGAAGGCCCTGGTCACCGCGTCGTCCCGGGGCATCGGCCGTGCGGTCGCCCTGCGCCTGGCGGCGGACGGCGCCGATGTGGCCGTCACCTACCAGAGCAACGCCGCCGCCGCGCAGGAGGTCGTCGACGCGATCGTCGCCGGGGGCGGCAAGGCCGTCGCCGTGCAGGCCGACTTCGGCAGCAAGACGGACATCGAGAACCTCTACAAGGAGGTTCTGAACGCCTTCGGTTCGCTGGACATCGTCGTGAACAACGCCGGCATCGCCGGCAACGGCAACATCGCCGACGTGGACGACGAGACCTTCGAGCGCGCCGTGGACGTCAACCTCAAGGGCACGTTCTACTCGCTGCGCCAGGCCGCGGCCAAGGTCAGCGACGGCGGCCGGATCGTCAACATCTCGACCGGCTACACCCACATGACGTTCCCGGGCACCGGCGTCTACACGGCGACCAAGGCCGCTGTCGAGCAGCTCGGTCTGGCCCTCGCCCGTGAGGTCGGCGGTCGCGGCATCACCGTCAACTCCGTCCTGCCGGGCCTGATCCGGACCGACCAGACGGCCCCGATCGCGGACCAGTTCGACGCCTTCGCCCAGATGATGCCGCTCGGCCGCATCGGCGAGCCGGAGGACATCGCCGACATCGTCGCCTTCCTCGCGAGCGACGACGCCCGCTACGTCTCGGGCCAGTACATCGCGGCCGCCGGCGGCCTGGTCTCCTGACCGCACGCTGCGCCACCGCAGCAACCCCCCTCGCCTCGCGGGCGGCAGGTGAATCCCCCGGCCTGCCGCCCGCGCGGCTTTCCGCGTCGATGTTGAAGGATTGACATGGATTCTCTGGCGGACGCCGTCCTGAACGGTGCCTTGCCCGCACAGTTGGAGCGTGAGCGGCTGCCGAGCGACTATCTGGCGGTCCACACCCGTGCCGAGGACGTGGGCATGTTCCGGGACGTCGCCGACAAGGACGTCCGCAAGTCGCTGCATGTGGACCGGGTCCCGCTGCCGGACATCGCGCCGGACGAGGTACTGGTCGCCGTGATGGCGAGCTCCATCAACTACAACACCGTCTGGTCCGCGACCTTCGAACCGGTGCCCACCTTCTCCTTCCTCAACCGCCTGGCGCGGCAAGGAGGCTGGGACGCGCGGCACGACCAGCCCCATCACGTCCTCGGCTCCGACGCGGCCGGCGTCGTGGTCCGGGTCGGAGGCGCCGTCCGCCGCTGGAAGACCGGCGACCGGGTCGTCGTCAGCTGCGTCCAGGTCGACGACCAGGAGCCGGCGACACACGCCGACGGCATGATGGGCAGCGAGCAGCGGATCTGGGGATACGAGACCAACTTCGGGGGTCTGGCGCACTACACCGTCGTGCGCGCCAGCCAGCTGCTGCCCAAGCCGGCGCATCTGACGTGGGAGGAGTCGGCGAGCCTCATGCTCACCGCGGCCACCTCCTACCGGATGCTGGTCAGCGACCGCGGTGCCCGCATCAAGCAGGGCGACATCGTGCTGATCTGGGGTGCGACGGGGGGACTCGGCGGCTTCGCCGTCCAGTTGGTGAAGAACGCCGGAGGCATTCCCGTCGGCGTCGTCAGCTCGCCGGCCAAGGCCGAGCTCCTGAGGCGGCTGGGATGCGACATCGTCATCGACCGCACGGAGATCGGCTTGGACGGTGACGCGGCGCCGAGCCCCGAGCGCACCATCGAGCTCGGCAGACGACTGGGCCGAGCCATCCGGGAACGGCTTGGCGAAGACCCGCACGTCGTCTTCGACTTCATCGGCCGGGCCACGTTCGGCATCTCCGTCTTCGTGGTGCGCCGCGGCGGAACGGTGGTCACCTGCGGTTCGAGCACTGGGTACGACCACCACTTCGACAACCGCTACCTGTGGATGAACCTCAAGCGCATCATCGGCAGTCACGCGGCCAACCTGCAGGAGCAGTGGGAGTGCAACCGGCTCTTCCGGCTGGGCATGCTCTCGCCCATCCTCTCCGCCGTGCACCCGCTCGCCGAGACCGCCGAAGCCGCCCGACAGGTGCAGACCAACCGGCACACCGGCAAGGTCGGCGTGCTGTGCCTGGCTCCCGAGCCGGGGCTCGGCATTTCGGACCCGGAGCTGCGCGCCCGCATCGGCGAGCGCCGGCTCAGCCCGCTGGCCGACCACGACCAGGCGCCCGTCGTGGCGCCGGTCGGTTGAACCGGATACGAGAAAGAGGGGGAACCGACGTGGTGGAACTGGTGTCCGCTGTCGACGCGAGCCATGGGCCGTACGATCCGGGCTGGATCGACAGGGTGGGAGTGGTCGGCTGCGGGACGATGGGAGCCGGCATCGTCGAACTGTGTGCCAGGGCGGGACGCGAGACCACGGTGCTGGTCGGTTCGGACGACTCCCGCCGCAGGGGCGAGGCGAGGATCCGGGCGTCCCTGGACCGCGGGGTCGCCAGGGGCCGGCTCACCGAGGAGGAGCGGGCCGCGGCCTCGGCACTGATCTCCTTCACCACCGACGTCGGTGAACTCGCGCCCTGCCGACTGGTGATCGAGTCGATACGGGAGGACGAACCGGCCAAACTGGAGGTGTTCGGCGCCCTCGACAAGGTCCTGACCTCGCCGGACGCGATCATCGCGACCAACACCTCGTCCCTGTCGGTGGCGCGGCTCGCGCGGGCGACCGAACGGCCGGGCAAGGTCGTCGGACTCCACTTCTTCAATCCCGTCCCGGTGCTGCCGCTGGTCGAACTCGTCGAGTCGGTACTGACCGAGCCCGAAACCAGCGCCCGGGCCGCGAACTTCGTCGAGGGCGCCCTGGGCAAGACGGTGATCAGCGCTCCCGACCGCGCCGGTTTCCTGGTGAACGCCCTGCTGTTCCCCTACCTGATCTCCGCGATCCGCATGGTCGACAGCGGCCTCGCCACCCCTGAGGTCATCGACCGCGGAATGCAATTGGGATGTGCCCACCCCATGGGGCCGCTCAAGCTCGCCGACCTCATCGGTCTGGACACCACGGCCTCCATCGCCCAGGCGATGTACGAGGAGACCAAGGAGTCCCTGTACGCCCCGCCGCCGCTGTTGCTGCGCATGGTGGAGTGCGGGCTGTTCGGCAAGAAGTCGGGCCAGGGCTTCTACACGTACTCCTGAGGCGCGGCCCGGACCGGGGGAACGGAAACGACGCGACGGCCGTGCGCGCGGTGCGCACGGCCGTCGCGTTCTGCCCGCTCCGGGACGGCGGTCAGCCGCCGACCGTCGTGGGATCGTGGCGCAGTCGCGCCACGAGCGGCGCCGTCTGCTCGTCGAACGAGGCCACGTCGAGCGCGGTGGTGAGCTCCTTCTGGAAGGTCGCGGCGGCTTCGGCGATCACGGTGCGGCCCTGGTCGCTGATGTGCGCGTACATCACGCGCCTGTCCTCCTCGCCGATGACCCGGTGGGCGAGTTCCGCGCTCTCCAGCCGTGCGACGAGCCGGCTCACCGTGGACTGGCTCAGACCGACCGAGTCCGCCAGGTCCTGCATGCGCACACCACCGGTCTTCTCGTGGTCGCGCATGACGGTCAGGGCGGTGTACTCGGCGACGCTGACGCCATGACCGCGCTGGAGCCGCTTGTCCAGTGTGTTACTGACCCGGCTGGTGAGCACGACCATCTGGCGCCAGAGCTCGACCTCGTTGTCCCGTCGCCCGCGAGCGGTAGCCATACCGATCTCCACACCTGTCGTCCTGGCCCCCGTGCACCTCCAATGTTAATGCTCCTGCAAGCATTGACAAGCAGCACAGCATGACGCGTTGGGGAGACGGCGGGATCGCGACCAGTCGGTGATCACCTGGCGTACCAGTCGCTGTACGCGGCGAAGCGGTCGCGCAACGCGGGGACCGAGAGCCCGAGGTCGGCCGGCCGGAATGGACGGATGCCCGCTTGCGCGGCGGCGCCGGCCCGGGCCAGTAGGTCGATGTGCTCCATGACCGAGGGTGCCGGTTCCACGCCGATGAACCGGAGTGCTCGTCGGGCCACCGCGGCGGGATCCGACACCAGTTCGGCATGCCGGATGTCGAGCAGGCGGTCCGGTGCGAGCGACCCGACGGCTTCCCCGGCCCGCGCCAGGTGCTGTTCGATGTGGTCGGCCCATTCGCCCCCCACTTCCCCCGGGTTCACCCGGTAGGACGTGTGGCGCCGCAGTTCGGCGGCGAGCCCGGCGGTGACCGTCACCACGGCCGCCGGATCGCGGTGCACGCGGATCACGCGCGCGTCGGGGTAGACGCGGAGCAGGTCGTCCACGTAGGCGGCGTGGAAGGGGTCTCTGAGGACGAGCGACGCGACCGGTATGCGCAAGGTGATCGCCTGCAACTGCTGCCGGTGGAAGGCGTACGCGGCCGTGAGGTCCCGAGTCTGCAGCCACCTCCCGTATGCCGGGATCCGCAGATGCATCCCGATCACCGGGCTCTGGAACGCGTTGCTCAGGAGCCGGTGGCAGCCGCCCGGGCGGGTCGCCTCGCGGAACAGGCCCAGGGGCCGGTTCCCCGCCCCGGCCGTGGCCGCCCGCACGTGCTCCCGGGCCTGCCCGATCAGGGCCCTGCGGTCGCGGGGGCCCTCGGCCGGAGTCGAGGGGTCCAGCAGCTCCCACAGGGCGGGTGAGTCCACGTCCGGATGCTCCACGAGCAGGTTCTGGAGCAGCGAGGCACCACTGCCGGGCAGGCCCGCCATGAAGACGGGGGCGGGCACGGCGGCGGTCGCCACCTCGGGAACGTCACGGACCAGTGCCCTGAGACGGAACTGCACGGAGAGGGCCGTGACGATCCGGTCGCGGACCAGGGCCGCGCCCTTCGGGGTCAACCGGGCCTCGGTGTTCACCGCTTCGGCCAAGCGGTCGAGCTCGGGCAGGAATCCGGGCGCCGGAAGGTTCTGGGCGCGGGCCTGCTCGGTCGAGGAACGCAGGAGGTCCTGCGGATCGATGGCGGTGGAGGCGTCGGTGAGGAAGGTGTGGACGTGCGCACTTCCCCCTCGGGAGGGGACCGCCTGCCGTGCACCGGGCGCGGCCGCGGAGATGTTGGAAGGACGCTGCATTACTCGCCACCCCTGGTGTTCAGCGCTGCTTGAGACGTTCACGACTAGTTGACACCTTCGAGTACCGCGAGAATAAAAACCGTGTGTGCGGTTTGTCAAGCGGGGGAGAATCTGATGAGATCGACAGGAGAGAACAGCCCAAAACTGCACAAGTCCGGCCCAATGTACGGGAGTACAGAAGGACCGGTTGGTTTTTTTATTGAGGGCCCATACACTGCCCGCGTCCGTAGCCGTCGGACCCGTCAGGGATGCCTTCAGGCAATCCTGGAGTAACTAAGACATTCGGCTCAGACAACACCGCTCGGTCGGTTTTTCTCCGGGCTTCGAGTGGGTTGTGATGGGCAGGGAGAGTTCAGCAGGGAGCCGTCCGTTGACGAAACAGGAGAGGGCGTTCCAGACCCGCCGCGATCTCATCCGCTCGGCCGCCGTCGCGTTCGAGCGCCGTGGTTACGCCCAGGCGACACTGAGCGAGATCAGCAGGCAGGCCGGCGTGAGCAGCGGGGCGCTGCACTTCCACTTCGACAACAAGGCCGCGCTGGCAGCGGCGGTGGAGGAGGCCGCGGGAGAGGCTCTGCGAGACGCGGTGCGAGAGGCGTACCGCGGTCCGAAGCCGGCGCTCGAGGTGCTGACCGAGGTCTCGCACGGGGTGTCGCGCCTGTTGCGCGGGAGCATCGTGTTCCGGGCCGGCTTCCAGCTGAGCTGCGACTTCGCCTGGACCTCGCCGCTCGGTGTCAGACGCGAGTGGCAGGAGTGCGTGCAGCGCTGTATCGACGAAGCGGTGAAGGACGGGTCGTTGGATCCGGGGATCGTCCCGCGTGACGCCGTGACCACCATCGTGGCGGCGACGACCGGCTTCGGCCTGCTGGGCAGGGAGGACCGGGAGTGGCTCTCCCAGTCGACCTTCGCAGGTCTCTGGGTCCTGCTGGGGCCCCGGCTGGCCGCCCCGGAGCCGCTCGGCGCCGACCTGCACACCGAGTAGGGCGGCGCGGAACGTCCGGGTGCCGGTGGTGACGAGAGTTCATCACAGTGTCACGGAAAACGTGATCGCCTTCGGTCCCGCGGATGGCACACTGTCCGGGCCGAACCGGTGTCGTCCCGGCCCGGCGTGCCCCTTCGGCCAGGTACCGCCGACGTTCGAGCGCCCCCCGCTCCTTCGGCGAAGACCTCCGCCTGACCGGTTCAGAGCGGCACCGCATCTTGCAGGCATTGTTCACGGGAGAGGCGAGACATGTCGAACAGCCAGAAATGCCCTCTGAGAATGGATCCCGGCGGCAGCGACCTCCACGGCGAGGCCGCGCGCATCAGGGCGGGTGGTCCGGCGGTCCGGATCGAACTGCCCGGCGGGGTCCCGGCCTGGGCCGTCGCCGACCCGGAGGTGATCACGCGGCTGCTCGCCGCGCCGTACGTGTCCAAGGACGCCGTCCGGCACTGGCCCGCCTGGACCAACGGGCAGGTCCCGGCGGACTGGTCGCTCGCCATGTGGGTGTCGATCCGCAGCATGTTCACCGCGTACGGCGCCGAACACACCAGGCTGCGCAAGCAGGTGTCGCGGGCGTTCACCGCACACCGCACCAAGGCGCTCGACCCGGTGGTGCGGCGCATCACGGCGGAACTGCTCGACGCCGTCGAGGAGTTGCCGGACGATGTCCCCGTCGACCTGCGCGCCCGGTTCGCGGTCCCGCTGCCCGCGCGGGTCATCTGCGAACTGTTCGGGGTACCCAGAGAGCGTCACGACGAGCTGTGCACCATCTTCGACTGTCTCTTCGACACGTCCGCCGAGAGCGCCGAGATACGCCGATGGGCGGCCGAGTTGTACCGCATCCTTCAGGAACTCGTCGTCGCCAAGCGCGAACAGCCGGGGGACGACCTCACCAGCGGTCTCGTCCGGGCCCAGCTCGAGAGCCGGGCCCGGGGTGACGCCTCGGCCCTCGACGACCAGGAACTGCTGGACACGCTGGTCCACCTGCTCTCGGCGGGCTACGAGACGACGGTCAACCTGATCGACCACGCCGTGCACGCCCTGCTCACCCACCCCGACCAGCTGGAACTCGTCCGGGCCGGCGAGGCGAGCTGGGAGGACGTGGTCGAGGAAACCCTGCGCTGGGAGCCGGCCGCGGCCAATCTGCTGCTGCGTTACGCGGTCGAGGACATCGACCTGGGGGACGTCGTCATCGCCCGGGGCGAGGCGATCGTGCTGTCGGTCGCCGGGGCGGGGCGTGACCCGGGGGCGCACGGAGCGGACGCCGACCGGTTCGACATCACCCGGCCGACCAGGCGCTCGCACCTGGCCTTCGGGCACGGGGTCCACCACTGCCTGGGGGCCCCGCTCGCCCGGATGGAAGCCGTGGTGGCGCTGTCCGCCCTGTTCGAGCGTTTCCCCGGGCTGGCTCTCGCCGTACCGTCCGGCGAACTGCGGCCGGTGGCGTCGCTGGTCTCCAACGGCCACCGGGAACTCCCGGTGCTGACCGGCGCGTCGGCCGAGCGGGCACGCACGCGGGGCATGGAAAGCCAGGACACCCGGCGGACCGCGTCGGTCGTCCCGGCCTGAGACACGCCGAACCGGCCGGTCCGCTCGGGACCGGCCGGTTCGGCGCGTGCGTGCCGGGCAGGCGCCGCGCGGTTCAGTCCCGCAGGGCGAACCCCTGGAGCAGGCAGCGGAAGGCGACCTCGTCCCGCTGGGTGCCGGTGACCTCGACACCGAGGGCTCCCGCGGAGGACGCGGGGACCGCACGTGCCTCGATCCGGCACGGGGCGTCGAACTCCACGTACCGCTGGGCGTACATCGCGGTGGCGACGGGATTGAAGCCCCGGCCGCCGGTGAAGGCGTAGGCGGCCTGCTGCGCCGCTTCCAGAAGGACGAGTCCTGGCACGTGGTCCACCGGGTGGTCGATCAGGGCCGGGTGGCCGGTGTCGCTGATGAGTTCCCAGCAGTCCGGCCGGCCGGTGGACGCGAGGGTCACCTCGCGGGCGTCGGCGCGGCCGACGACGGCGGGCTCGACGGGGGCGGCCATCTCGCCCGGACCGGCCGTCAGCCGGTCTCCGCGCAGCCGGCGGTACACCGGGTCCGGTACCCAGGTGAAGCTCGAACTGCTGGTGACGAAGACCGTCCCGCGCTGTTGGAGGCTGATGCGTACCTGGAGACCGCGGCGGCCCGTCCAGGTGTAGTAGGCCTCGCCCCGCACCGGCGAGGTGGTGTCGGTGCGGTGACGCGGGTCCGCCGAGTAGGTCAGGTCGTTCATCAGGAAGTGGTTCGACCGGGACACCGCGAGCGCGGCGTGGGCGAGGCCGAGGCCCACCTGGCGCAGGGTCTGCGCGATCAGCATGTGGTGGTGCGCGCTTCCGTCGGCGGGAGCGAAGAAGCGGTGCCGTCCCGACCAGTCGATGTCGAGGTGGAAGGCGGTCTCGCCGCGGCGCTTCCAGTCCGTGACGAGAACGTCCTCGGTGGTGGCGCGATGGGCGAACGACGGTGATATCGCCGCCGACTGCGACTGGGCGGCCGGAACTCTTTCCGGGCGCGCGGCCAGGGCGTTGCTCGCTGTGTCGATCATGTCCCCCCCAGGGATCAAGAACAGTGCGGAGCTGTGGCGATTAACATACGGGGCGCGCGGTTCTTTTTTCAATGAGAACCCGAGAAACAGAGGGTTTTCCCGTGGATCCCTGGCTGGTGACGGCCGCCAAGCGTGCCGTATGATACGGCCCAACCGGTTTTAAACAAGGCTTGCCAGGCATCATGGCAATCGGCGGGAGACCACGCATGGCACGACAGGAACGCGCGATCCGGACTCGCAACGCGGTGCTCGAGGCCGCTGCGGAGGTCTTCGCCGAGCGGGGTTACGAATCGGCCACCATCGTGGAGATCCTCGAGCGTGCCGAGGTCACCAAGGGAGCGCTGTACTTTCACTTCCCGTCCAAGGAGGATCTGGCGCACGGCGTGCTCGAACACGCCGTGACCGCGCCGCCCACGGAACAGCCGATCAGGATCCAGTCGTTCGTCGACATGGGTCTCATCCTGGCCTACCGGCTGCCGCGGGAGCCACTGCTTCGCGGTGCCGCCCGGCTCGCGGCCGACCAGGGCGCGCAGCGCTTCTTCGGCCGGCCCTGGCAGGAGTGGGCGGCGTTGACGGCCGACCGACTGGCCGTCGCCAAGGAGAAGGGCGAGGTGCTGCCGCACGTGGATCCGGTGCGGACCGCCGAGACGATGGTCGCCGCGTTCACCGGCATCCAGTTGATGTCCCAGGCCACGACGGAGATGGCGGACTTCGCGGAGCGGGTTTCGCTGCTGTACGACCTCGTGCTGCCGAGCATCGCCGTGCCCGGCCTGCTGGGGCAGGTGGACACCTCGCCGGGACGCGGCGAGCGCGCCTTCGCCGACGCCCAGGCCGCCACCGAGGCGGCCCGGGAAGTCGCCGCGGAGGCCGCCTCCCAGCGGTAGAGCCGAGCGACGGGGCAGGGGGGCCTCCATCGCGCCGGGCATCACACGGAGGTACGGACGTACGCGAGTACCGAAGTGCCGAAGTGCCGAAGTAACGAAGTGCCGACAGGGCCTTCACCCCACCGCGGGTGAGGGCCCTTGCCAATGAGTGCGTCGTCCGCCCCCCTGACGCGCACAGCCGGATGCCGGGCGCTCCCGCTCACCGTCGCGAGGGGCGTCCTGCCACAGGGAGGGAACGATGAGTCATGGGTGAGTTGAAGAACCGGACCGCACTGGTCACAGGGGCGAGCCGGGGCATCGGGCGGGGCACCGCCCTGCGGCTGGCCGGCGCGGGTGCGATCGTCGCGGTGCACTACGGCGCCGACGAGGCGGCGGCACGGGAGACCGTGGAGCTGATACGCCAGGACGGCGGAGTCGCCTTCCCCGTCCGGGCGGACCTGCGCGACCAGGACGCCGCCCGCACGCTGTACGAGGAGTTCGACGCCGGCCTCGACCGGCTCGGGGTGGGCCCGGGCCTCGACGTCCTCGTCAACAACGCCGCGATCGGCCCGGTCGCGGACATCGAGGCGGCGAGCGAGGACCATTTCGACGAGGTCTTCGCGATCAACACCAGGGCCCCGTTCTTCGTCACCAAGTACGGCCTGGAACGGATGCGTGACGGCGGCCGGATCATCAACATCTCGTCGGCCGCGAGCCGCACCGCCTTCCCCGAGTCCATCGCGTACTGCATGTCGAAGGGGGCCGTCGACGTCCTCACCCTCGCGCTCGCCAAGCACGTCGGCGATCGTCACATCACGGTCAACACCGTGGCCCCCGGCTTCGTCGAGACCGACATGAACGCCATGCTGCGCCAGAACCCGGAGGCGGCGGCCGCGCTGGCGGCCGCCTCGGTCTTCAACCGCATGGGGCGCCCCGCCGACATCGCCGACATCGTGGCCTTCCTCGCGTCCGACGAGGCGCGCTGGATCACCGGTCAGTGGATCAGCGCCAGCGGCGGATCGGGCCTGTGAGATGGCTGCCGACATGTATGCGATACGGTTCGCCCGCTTCGGCGGGCCGGAGGTACTGGAACACGTCCGGGTACCGGTACCGCGTCCCGCCCCGGGCCGGCTGCTCATCGAGGTGGAGGCGGCGGGCGTCAACTTCGCGGACACCCACCAGGTGGACGGCTCGTACCTGACCGCCGACCACCTGCCCTTCGTCCCGGGCAGCGAGGTGGTCGGCCGGGCCGAGGACGGGCGGCGCGTGCTGGCGCGGGTCAAGGGCGGCTACGCGCAACAGGTCGTCGCGGACTGCGACGCCGTGCTGGAGATCCCCGAGGAACTGCCGGCCGCGAACGCCCTCGCGCTGCCGGTGCAGGGGCTGACCGCATGGCACCTTCTGAGGTCCGCCGCCCGGCTCGCCCCCGGTGAGACGGTCGTGGTGCACGCCGCCGCGGGAGGCGTGGGCAGCCTCGCCGTGCAGCTCGCCGGGCACTTCGGCGCCGGCCGGGTGCTGGCGCAGGCATCGGACCTCGCCAAGCGGGACCTCGCCCTCGGCCTGGGCGCCGACGGCATCGCCGAGTACCCCCTGCCGGAGCGCGCCGACGTCATCCTCGACGCGACCGGCGGCCCGCTCTTCGACCAGGCCCTCGGCTCGCTCGCCGACTTCGGCCGGCTCGTCTCGTACGGCAACGCCTCCCGCACCGCGTTCACCCCGGTCGATCCCGCGCGGCTCGGCCGGCTGAACGCCTCGGTCGTCGGCTTCTGGCTGCGTCCCACACTGGCCCGCCCCGGGGCGGTCTCGGGTCCCCTCAAGGAACTGCTCGACCTCACCCTGCAGGGGCGGTTGCGGCCGGTCACCGGCGCCGAGTACCCGCTGGACCAGGCGCGCCGGGCCCACGAGGACCTGCTGGCCCGCCGCACCACCGGGAAAGTGATCCTCCGCTGCTGAACCGGCCCGGCAGGACGCGACCCCGGCGGGGTGTTGCCCACTTCGGGTGGACAGCCGTCCCGCCGGGGCCGCCGCCCTTCGCTCACACGAAGGTCACCGCATCGCCACACCGGGGAGGAATGGGCCGACTCCTCCTCTTCCGCGGGGGGTTGGCCCGACGAAGGCGGAGGTAGAGGCCGTAGAAGGGCGAGGGAAAGGAGGCGCGTCCCTCGATCGGAAAACCGGTCGGGGCAGTCCGGCGCGGTGAGTTATTGTGTGGCGGGGGAAGAAACAAACGGCACAGCCCGTTCTTTTCCACCAGGAGTGTGCAGTCGATGCCGAGGCAGTTACGCGCCGAGCAGACCCGCGCGACGATCATCACGGCCGCAGCCGACCTGTTCGACCGGCACGGCTACGAATCGACCAGCCTGAGCGACATCGTCGAGCACGCCCAAGTCACCAAAGGCGCCCTCTACTTCCACTTCGCGGCGAAGGAGGACCTGGCGCACGCGATCATGGAGCTGCAGTCCCATGCCTCGCGCGGGCTGGCGAACGAGATGGACGCCCGCAGCTCCTCCTCGCTCGAAGCCCTGATGCGCCTCACGTTCGGCATCGCGCACCTGTCCGTCGAGGACCCGATCCCCCGGGCCGGCCTCCGGCTCGCCACCGGGGGAGTGGAGGTGCGCGCCCCGCTGCGGCACCCCTTCGCCGAGTGGCTGGACATCGCCTCCCGCAAACTCCTCAGCGCGGTCAGGGAGTCCGACCTCCACCCGGACACCGACGTCGACGCCGCCGCCCACTCCCTCGTCTGCTCCTTCGTCGGCACCCGCGTGGTCAGCCGTCACCTCGAACCCGTGACCCGCCAGCCGCGCAGACTCGCCGAGATGTGGCACCTCCTGATCCGGGGCCTGGTCCCGGTACCCCGCCGCGCCCGCTACCTGACGCTGGTCACGCAGCTGGAGCGGGAGGTCAGGGCGGTCTGACGGGAGGGGAAGGCGGGGCTTCGTCCTGCGCGCCGCAGGCGTGGGGCGCGGGTGTGCGGCCGCTGTGCGGTCATCAGGCGTGCGGCCGCTTGAGGTATCAGGCGTGCGGTGGCTGCGGGCCACCCCGCGCGCGGGCCGCAGGGCCGTTCCGGGTGCGCGGTAGCGTGAGGCGTATGCCCGATCTCCAGCCGTCGCCCGTGATCCTCGGCAACGACCCCGGTTCCTTCCCGCGCAGTGTGCTCGCCGAGCGGCATCCGGCCATCGTCCGTCAGGTGCGTGAGGCGTTCCCGTACGGTCCCGAGCAGCACCGTGCCCTCGACGAACTGCTCGCGAGCTGCGCCGAGGGTGTCGTCGAAACGCTCACCGCCGACGCGCACGACCGGGACCGCTGGAAGACCTGGGGCATCGACGGGTACGCCGGCCGTTCCTGGTTCGACGTGCCCTGGCTGTGGTCCGAGAGCTACTTCTACCGCCGACTCCTCGACGCCGTCGGCTACTTCGGCCCCGGCCCCTGGCAGGGCATCGACCCCTTCCGCCCCTCCAAGCTCGCCGAACTCCACTCCGCGGAGACCGACGAGGAACTGGCGGCCCTCGACGACCTCACCGGCCGGCCGGAGGACGAACAGGCCACGGCCCTGCTGCACGGCTCGCTGTGGGGCAACCGCGCCGACCTCGGCTTCCGCCTCTCCGACGCCTCGGCCCAGGCCCGGGCCGCCGCCCCGGGCCTGGTCGCCGACGACAGCGAGACCCTCTGGTCGTTCCTCACGGGCCAGGGCACGCTGTGTCTGATCGCCGACAACGCGGGCCGCGAACTGATCCCCGACCTGCTGCTCATCGCCCACCTGCTGGCCCACGGCCGCGTCGAGCGGGCCGTCCTGCACGTCAAGCCGTACCCCTACTACGTCTCCGACGCCACGACCGCCGACGTGGTGGACGCCCTGCGCCGGCTCACCGCCGCACCGGGGCAGGCCGCCGTGCACGGACGCCTGCTGTGGTCCGCCATGGCCGACGGCCGCCTCACGGTCCGCGCCCACCCCTTCTCCTGCGCCCCGCTGCCGTACGCGGACATGCCCGGTGACCTCCGCGCCGAGCTCACCGGGGCCGCGCTGACCGTCGTGAAGGGCGACCTCAACTACCGCCGCCTGGTGGGAGACCGGACGTGGCCCCCGACCACCCCCTTCGCCGACGTCACGGCCCACTTCCCCGGCCCCGTCGCCGCCCTGCGCACCCTGAAGTCCGACGTGATCACCGGCCTCGACGCGGACACCGAGGCCGCGCTGGTCGCCGCCGAGGGGCAGCGCTGGCGGACCGGCGGGACCCATGCGCTGATCCAGGTCAGGCCATGAGGAGCGTTATGCTGCCGAGTTGTACGGGTGGGCTGCCATACATCCCGCCGACGGGCGGCGAAAGAGGACGGCCTTGACCCCGCGGTACCTGAGAAATCCAGGGGAGCCCGTCTACGACGTGGACGCACGGCGGTACGTCGACATCACGGACGCCCGTGACGACGCCGACCTGCACGACGTGTTCACGGACATCTACCGCACCAACCGCTGGGGTTCCGACGAGACCCGCTCGGGGCCCGGCTCCGAACTGCAGCGCATGAAACGGGTCATGGGCCAGATCAGCGAGCTGGTCCGGGAGCTGGGCGTGCGCTCGGTGCTGGACGCGCCGTGCGGCGACTTCAACTGGATGCGGCACGTCGACCTGCACGGCGCCGACTACCTCGGCGGGGACGTCGTCGCGGAACTCGTCGAGAGCAACCGCGCCCGCTTCCGCGCGCCCGGCCGGGACTTCCAGCTGCTCGACTTCACCGCCCAGCCGGTGCCGCGTGTCGACCTCATCCTGTGCCGGGACGCCCTCGTGCACTTCTCCTACCAGCACGTGGTGGAGGCGCTCACCCGCTTCCGGGAGAGCGGCTCGCGCTACCTGCTCACCACGACCTTCTCCCGCACCCCGGCCAACACGGACATCCTCACCGGCTGGTGGCGGCCGATCAACCTGCGGCTCGCCCCCTTCTCACTGCCCGAACCGCTCCGGACGATCGGCGACGACGAGTCCGACGACTTCTACGACGACAAGACGCTCTCGCTGTGGGACCTCGGGCAGATCCCGGCCCGCTTCCCCGGCTACGAACCGGCGGCGGCCGAGTCGGGGTCGCTGGGCGCGTGAGCCCCGGGGGCGGCCGGCAGGCCGTCGTCCGTCGTTCCCCGGTCCCCGGCCCGCAGTCCGGCCACCACACCCAGCGCCTCCCGCGCCGCCAGGGTCCGCGGGTGCCGCAGGCCCAGCACCTCCTCGCACGCCTCCCGTACCTCGCTGAACTCCGCTTCCGCGGCGGTCAGTTCGCCCTTCAGGCACAGCAGGTCGGCCAGGTTGTGCCGGACCGCCAGCGTCCCCGGATGGCGCCGCCCCAGCGTCTCCACGCAGTCCGCCAGCACCGTCCGGTACTCCGCCTCCGCCTGCTCGACGCGCCCGCGCAGGTGCAGGACGTGGGCGGCGCCGTGCCGTACGGACAACGTGAGCAGGTGTTGCTCGCCGAGAACCGTCCGCCGGGCCTCGTACACCTCCCGGAACTCCGTCTCGGCCGCCTCCAGTCGGCCCCGGTCCGTCAGCAGGTCGGCCAGGTTGTGGCGGACGGCGAGCGTGCCGGGGTGGCGGGGGCCGAGGGTGTCGATGCAGTCGGCGAGGACGGTGCGGTACTCGGTCTCGGCACGGTCGGTGCGCCCGCGCAGGTGCAGGACGTGGGCGGCGCCGTGCCGTACGGACAGGGTGAGCAGGTGCTGTTCGCCGAGCACTTCGCGCCGGGCCTCGTAGACCTCCCGGAACTCCGTTTCCGCCGCCTCCAGTTGGCCGCGCTCCATCAGCAGGTCGGCCAGGTTGTGGCGGACCACCAGGGTGTGCGGGTGCATGTCGCCGAGGAGCCTGCGGCGGACCTCGAAGACCTCCCGGAACTCGGTCTCCGCGTCGCCCGGCCAGCCCCGGTCGCGCAGCACGGTGGCCAGGCCGTGCCGGGAGGCGACCGTGTCCGGGTGGTCCTCGCCGTAGGAGTCGCCGCGCAGTTCCAGCACCGTACGGAACTGGCGCTCCGCCTCGGTCAGCAGACCGCGGTCGCGCAGCACGTCGGCGAGGTCGTGGCGGACGGCGAGGGTGCCGGGGTTGCGCTCACCGAGGACCTCCGCGCACACCTCCAGCGTCTCGCGCAGCTCCTGTTCGGCCTGCCGGAACATGCCCCGCTCGTGCAGCACCTGCGCCACGTCGTGCCGGGTGGCCAGGGTGTCGGGATGGCGGTCGCCCAGCGCCTCGCGATAGGCGTCGAGGACCAGGCGGTACTCCTCCTCCGCCTCCGCGAGCAGCCCGCGCTGCTGCGCCATGCGGGCCACGCCCTTGCGGGCCGCGAGGGTCTGCGGGTCGCGCTCGCCGAGCAGGGTCCGCCGGGTCGTGTACACCGTGCGGTACTCGGCCTCCGCCTCGGCGGGCCGGCCGCGGTCGGCGAGCAGTTCGGCGAGCGCGTATCGGGAGTCGGCGGTCTCGGCGGCCGTGGCGCCGAAGAGGGCGCGGGTGTCCTCCAGGACCGTACGGACCAGGGACTCGGCGGCGGACAGCCGACCGCGTAACTGCAGCAGGTGGGCGGCGGCGGAGCGTACTTCGAGCGCGTCCGGGTCGCGGGGCCCGCAGGCGAGGACGATCGGCTCGCAGGCGTCGAGAACCGCCTCGGCCCGGTCCAGCCAGCCCCGCCGGAACAGATGCCGCGCCCCGGCCGCCGCCGCGCGCAGCGCCTTGGAGACCAGCTCGTCCCCGGCCTCGTACGGATCGCCGATCAGCGCGAGCGGCGCGTCGCAGTGCGGGAGCAGCAGCCGCCAGCGCGGCCAGTCCCGTGGGTCGTCCTCGCTGAGGTCGGTGGTGGCCGCGACGACCAGGTCGGCGACGACCGCGCCGTACTCCTGGAGGTGTTCGGCGAGGTCCCGCTGGCGGCGGCCGGCGTCCCGGACCAGCGGGTGCAGCAGCAGGCTGCGCGTGTGCTCGTCGCCGCCGCGCGGGGTGTGCAGCTCGATCAGGCCGAAGTCGGCGAGTGAGGTGAGCGCGGTGTACAGCTCCTGCGGGGTGACGCCGGGCAGCAGCGCCGACTGGGCGAGCCGGTCCGGGCGCAGCAGCCCGACCAGGGGCACGGGCGCGTCGCCCAGACAGCACAGCAGGCGCATCAGCGGGCGGGCCTGGGAGATGCCGCGCCGCTCCAGCAGGTCCAGGGAGAGTTCCCACGTACGGCTGACCGGCACGGTGTTGGTGCCACCGGGCTGGCCGGGCGGGTCCTCGTCGAGGAGTTCGGTGAAGCGCTCGTCGAGGGCGGCGTGGTAGTCGGTGTACGTCCGCACGGCGCTGGTGCCCGGCCAGGCCGGGAACGCGGACGCCGCCGCGAGGTACGAACCGGCGATGCGCAGCGCCAGCGGCAGCCCGCCGAGGCGCCGCGCCAGCAGTCCGGCGTCCTCGCGCGACCCGGCCCGCTCCCCGGCGAGGTCGCACAGCACGTCAGTGGCGTCGGTGCCGTCCAGCGCGTCCACCGGGTGCAGGGTCGCCCACGGACCCCAGGTGGCCGGGCTGCCGTCCCGGCTGGTGATCAGCACCAGGCCGGGCAGCTCGGCGGCCGGCCGGATCCAGCCGGTGCCCTCCGCCAACCGCCCCTGTGGTGCGAGGTGTTCGGGCTCGTCGGCGTTGTCCACGACCAGCAGCCAGGGGTCGGCCCGGTCGCACAGCCGCCGCCACAGCAGGTCCGTGGCGCTGGAACGCCCCGACCAGGCCCGGTCGATGAGATCGGCGGGCGTGCCGAGCGCGGCCACCACCTCGCGCATCCCGGCGCTCAGCGCGGCCGGGTTGGACGCGGTCACCCACCACACGTCCACGCCCAGCGCGGAGGCGTACGCGGCGATCTCCAGCGCGACCGTCGTCTTGCCGCCACCGCCCATGCCGTGCAGCACCCGCACACCCGAAGTCGGCTTGCCCACCAGCTGTTTGAGCGCGTCGAGCAGTGGCTCACGCCCGCGCACGCGGCGGTCCAGCCGGCCGAGCGGCGGGGCCACGGTCAGCGCGCCGGGGGTGGCCGACTCGGGTGCCGCCGCAGGGAGTCCGAACTGGGCGTGCGGGGCATGGATGACGATCGGCCGGCCCACGCCGGAGAACTCCTCCACGAACGCGGTCAGCCGGCCGGACAGTTCCGGATCCCGGGTCAGCAGTGTGCGCAGCGTGGCGTCCCACCGCTCCCGCTGCTCGCGCAGGATGATCTCCTGCCGGCCCGGCGGCGCGGCATCGAGCGCCGCCCGCGCCCGGTCCAGCTCCGCCACGGACTCGCGCCCCAGGATCCGCGCGATCCTCTGCCGGGCCGCCTGCCACGCGTCCGTGGTCATCAGCCCGACCATCGTGCCCGCGGCGGCGGCAGCGGTCTGGGTGAACAATTCTGCCCCGAACATCGAGGACCCCCTGTCGGCACACACCTCGACGGCTACGTCCGAACCCCTCTCGCGACTTCAGGGTCTCATGTCCCGTGCGCGGGAGGGGATTTGGAAACGGTGGCGAACAGACGAACTGACCAACCGGCGAACTGACGAACCGGCGAACCGCGAAGGCGCGGGATGAACGGGATGAGCGGGATGAACAGGATGAACGGGATGAGGGGACGCGGTCGCGTTGTCGTCCGCGGTGACACCGGGCGAGGGAGCCGTGGCGTGCGCCTCGGAGCGTTTTCCAAGGAGTGACGGCCAGATTCACACGATGGTGTGATCATCCCCGGGCCCCCGGATGCCCCCGCAGGGCCCTGGGTAGGGCCCGGCCATGACGCAGCAGCCTTTCGAACTCCCGCACTTCTACATGCCGTATCCCGCGCGGCTGAACCCGCATGTCGACGAGGCCCGCGCCCATTCGACCCGGTGGGCGCGGGACATGGGCATGCTGGAGGGGTCCGGAGTCTGGGAACAGGCCGACCTCGACGCGCACGACTACGGCCTGCTCTGCGCCTACACCCACCCCGACTGCGACGGCCCCGCCCTCTCGCTGATCACCGACTGGTACGTGTGGGTCTTCTTCTTCGACGACCACTTCCTGGAGATCTTCAAACGCACCCAGGACCGCGCCGGCGGCAAGGCCTACCTGGACCGGCTGCCGCTGTTCATGCCGATGGACCTGTCCACGCCGATGCCCGAGCCGCAGAACCCGGTAGAGGCGGGCCTGGCCGACCTGTGGGCGCGTACGGTGCCGTCGATGTCCGCCGACTGGCGCCGCCGTTTCGCCGTGGCCACCGAGCATCTGCTCAATGAGTCCCTGTGGGAGCTGTCCAACATCAACGAGGGGCGGATCGCCAACCCCGTCGAGTACATCGAGATGCGCCGCAAGGTCGGCGGCGCCCCCTGGTCGGCCGGACTCGTGGAGTACGCGACCGCCGAAGTGCCCCCGCCCGTCGCGGAGTCGAGGCCCCTGAGGGTGCTGATGGAGACCTTCTCCGACGGCGTCCACCTGCGCAACGACCTGTTCTCCTACCAGCGGGAGGTCGAGGACGAGGGCGAGCTCAGCAACGGCGTGTTGGTCCTGGAGACCTTCTTCGGCTGCACCACCCAGGAGGCCGCCGACACCGTCAATGACATCCTCACCTCGCGTCTCCACCAGTTCGAGCACACCGCCGTCACCGAAGTGCCCGCACTGGCCCTGGAGAAGGGCCTCACCCCGGCCGAGGTCGCCGCCGTCGCCAAGTACACGCAGGGTCTGCAGGACTGGCAGTCCGGCGGCCACGAATGGCACATGCGCTCCAGCCGGTACATGAACGCGCGGGCGCGGTCCACCGCCCCCTGGCAGGGCCTGACCGGCCCCGGCACCTCCGCCGCCGACGTCCGCGCCCTGCTCGCGTCGGCGGGCGCGGAACGTCTGCGCGCCTACACGCACGTGCCGTTCCAGAAGGTCGGCCCCTCCCTGCTGCCCGACTTCTCCATGCCCTTCCCGCTCGAACTCAGCCCTCATCTGGCGGGCGCCCGCAACCGCCTCACCGACTGGGTGAACGCCATGGGCATCCTCCAGGAGGGCGTCTGGGACGAGGACAAGCTGGCCGCGTACGACCTTCCGCTGTGCGCGGCGGGCCTCGATCCGGACGCGACGCCCGAGGTCCTCGACCTCAGCTCGCAGTGGCTCGCCTGGGGGACGTACGGCGACGACTACTACCCGCTCGTCTTCGGCCACCGACGGGACCTGGCCACCGCCCGGGTGACCACCCAGCGCCTGTCGGACTGCATGTCCGTCGACGGCGAGGAGGTCCCCGTCCCGCTCAACGCCATGGAGCGCGCACTGGTCGACCTGTGGGCACGGACGACGGCGGAGATGACCCCCGGCCAACGGCGGGGCCTCAAGGACGCGGTGAACGTGATGACCGAGAGCTGGGTCTGGGAGGTGTCCAACCAGATCCAGAACCGCGTCCCCGACCCCGTCGACTACCTGGAGATGCGCCGCGCCACCTTCGGCGCGGACCTCACCATGAGCCTGTGCCGGATGGGCCACGGCCCAGCCGTCCCGCCGGAGGTGTACCGCACCGGCCCCGTCCGCTCCCTGGAGAACGCCGCCGTCGACTACGCGTGCCTCCTGAACGACGTCTTCTCGTACCAGAAGGAGATCGAGTACGAGGGCGAGATCCACAACGCGATCCTCGTCGTGCAGAACTTCTTCGGCTGCGACTACCCGGCCGCGCTCGCCGTCGTGCACGACCTGATGACCCAGCGCATGCAGCAGTTCGAGCACGTCGCCGCGCACGAACTGCCCGTCGTGTACGACGACTTCGCGCTCTCGGCAGAGGCCCGCGAGGTCATGCGGGGCTATGTGCTCGACCTGCAGAACTGGATGGCGGGCATCCTCAACTGGCATCGCGAGGTCGACCGCTACAAGGCCGACTGGCTGGCCGGCCGTGCCCACGGGTTCCTGCCGGACCGGGCCCCCGCCGTACGGGTCGCCTGAGGTCCGGGCGTCAGACGGGCTGTCCCGCGGCCCGCGCCGCGTGCTCCACCGCCGCTCGCGCCAGCGCCCGGACGATCGGGTGCGGGCGCGAGCCGTCGCCGGACAGCTCCGGCTGGAAGAGGGAGGCCAGGAAGAAGGGGTGGCCGGGGAGTTCGGCGATCCGGACCTGGCCGTCCTCGTCGCACCCGGAGAAGCGCAGGCCGTGCGCGCGCAGCGTGTCGAGGTGGCGCGTGGGGCCGTACGCGCAGAAGTAGCGCTCGACCGTGCGCTCCGAGCCGATCACAGTCTGGGCGAGCGAACCCGGTTCGACGCTCACGACGGCCTGGTGGCCGACGAGCGAACAGGCCAGCGGCTCGATGAGGAAGTCGTCGGCGCCGGGGTCGTTCTCGGCGTGCGCCACCCGGGTCAGCCCGCACACGTCACGGGCGTACTCCAGCAGTGCGTGCTGGAATCCGCCGCAGGTGCCCAGGAACGGAATGCCCGCCACGCGCGCGGTACGGATCGCGGCGAGCACGCCCGCCTCGCTGCGGTACGGGCTGCCGGGTACGACCCACACCGCGTCGAACCCACGTACGGCGTCCGCTTCCGCCGCGTCCTCGGACGGGATCCAGTAGGCGTCCAGGACGAGCCGGTCGCGCTCGGCGAGAGCGTCGAGGAGGAGCGGGATCCTGGTGTGCGACACGACGTTGGGGGAGCGGTCGCCGACGAGGGCGAGCCGGGCTGTGGTGGTCATGGACGCCATCCTGCGCGGGGCGCGGAGTTCACGTCCAACGATGATTTCTGCACCCGCGATAAGCAGAGCTGATGGGGTGCGGGATCCTGGCGGACATGGACCCGCACCTCCTGCGTACGTACGTCACCGTCGCCCGGCTCGCCTCCTTCTCGGAGGCCGCCCGCACGCTGGGCTACACCCAGTCGGCGGTGTCCCAGCACATCGCGGCGCTCGAACAGGACCTGGGCGCACCGCTGCTCACCCGCCGCCCGGTCGCCCCCACGGCGGCCGGAGAACGGCTCCTCGAACACGCGGGCCCGCTGCTGTTGCGTCTGGACGCGGCCCGCGCGGACGTCGTACGGATGGCCGGCGCGCCCGAGCCCGGGCTGACGCTCGCCGTCGCACCGACCGCCCTCGGCCCGCGAGCCGTCGCCGCGCTGCCCGCGGCCGGCGTCACGGTACGGGTGCTGGCCCGCGACGGGATTGCGGCGGCCGTCGCCACCGGCACGGCCGACCTGGGCCTGTTCGACGGTCTGGCCGCGCCCAGCGACCCCCTGCGGCTGCCCGACGTGGCCCCGCTGACCACGCACGCCGTCGGCGAGGAGCCCGTGTGCGTCCTGCTCCCCGACACCCACCCCCTGGCCCGGCGCACCGGGCTGCGCCTGGCGGACCTCGCCGACGCGCGCTGGCTGGACGCACCCGACGCGGGCCTGCCCCTCGCCCAGCTCCGTGCGGCAGCCGGTGGCCACGGCTTCCGGCCCGCCCTGCGCTACGAGGGCACCGACGTGCGGGCCCTGACCGCCCTGTCCGCCGCGGGCCACGGCCTGACCCTGCTGCCCCGGTCGGCGGTCACCGGGGTACCGGGCGCGGTCGCCGTCCCGGTCACCGAGCCACGGGTCGTGCACCGGACGGAACTGGTGCACGCGGGGGCGCCGCGGGGAGCGGCGGCTCGGCTGGTGGAGGTGTTGTCGGGGCGGGCGTGAGTACCTTCCCGCTCCTGACCGAGGGTCAGTCTCACTCGTTCGTGGCTCGTCGGGCGCCGGTGCGCCGGGTAGATCAACATCCGGAGGCGATCGATGGAACAGACTGCGTTGCGACCCAAGCCGATGCCCGGCCAGAAGCCCGCCGACGGCACCAGGTCCGGCCCGGCCCGGCGCCCTCACGCCGCGCGCCGGCGTGGCCGGCGGCTGCGGACCCTGCTGTTCGGCGTGTTCGCCGGCACGGTCCTGGTGCTGTCCGGAATCGGCCTCGGAACGGTCGGCGCCACGGTGATCGGCATGAGCAGGCTCGCCGAACTCCAGCGGCAGCCCGGACAGGAGGGGCAGGCGGGGCAGCAAGGGCCGGCGGGGCGGCAAGGACAGGCGGGGCCCGGAGCGCCGGGCGTCCGGGGAAGCATGTCCGCCTCCGCGCACTCCGGCTCCTCCCCGCCTGCCCCGCCTGCCTCTCCAGTGCCTCTCCGCGCGACCCTCGGCCTGGAGGCCGTGGACGCCGAGAAGGCGGGCGCCCTGGTCGTCGGCGTCCATGTCCCCGGCCCGGCGTACACGGCGGGCCTGGTCCGCGGCGACCTGCTCCTCGTGTTCGGCCGGACCCGGATCGACTCGGCGGCCGACCTCGCCCGAGCGGTCGCCCACGCCCGTCCCGGCAAGGAGATCACGCTGACGGTGCGGCACCGCAGCGGCGGCTACCAGCAGTTGACGGTCCGGCCCGGCGTGGTCACGTGACCACCCGGAAGTGACTCGTCAGCCGCCGTTCGTCGTCCAGCACGTGAAAGGCGAGCCCGACCGGAGCGTCCCGGTCCGCGACCTGCTCGCCCTCCCAGGGCAGCCGCAGCGTCCACGTCACCCCCGGCCCGACGACCAGCGGCCGCCCGGCGAACGCGGTGGCGGAGGGTGTGTGCGCGTGACCGGTGATCAGTCCGGCGATCTCGGGCCGACGCTCCAGCAGCGCCGCCAGCCGGTCGGGCCGGCCCAGCCGATACGCGTCGGGCAGGGGGTGGTGCAGCGCGAGTGGCGGGTGGTGGAAGGCCAGCAGAACCGGAAGGCTCCCGTCGAGCTCGTCGAGGGTCGCCTCCATCCAGGTGTACGTCTCCTCGTCCAGGGCGCCTTCGTCGCTGCCCGGGATGCTGGAGTCGCACATCAGTACGGCGCCGTCGTCGAAGACGTGCACGCTGTTCTCGGGACCGTCGGCCGCGGGCCGGCCCAGCAGGGCCTTGCGGTAGGGCGCCCGGCTGTCGTGGTTGCCCGGGCAGGTCAGTACCGGGAAAGGTGCGTCGCCGTCGCGCAGCCCCAGGATGCGGGCGGCCTCCTCGTACTCGGCCTCCGTGCCGTGGTCCGCGATGTCCCCGGTCACCAGCAGTGCGTCCACCGGTCCCGGCAGTCGCCACAGCCGGTCGCGTACGCGCTCGGCGCGCTCGGTCGCCCGGGTGCTTCCGTCCAGATGCAGATCACTGATGTGGGCGAGTACGAGCACGACGGCTGCCTCCCGGTGAGTACGTCTAATGGGGTGATGGAATCCAAGCATTAGACTAATGGTTGAGCAACGCCCAGCCGTTAGCTGAGGGATGCGACGCCATGCCGAAAGACCTGGCAACCGGCTCGCGCTGCCCTCGCCGTCCGGGCAGGATGCTGCCCGTAGTCCCTTCACCCGCCCCGGGAGGCCCGGATGACCGGCAGCACGGCAGCGCCCTTCACCGCCGACGACTACAGGGCCCGCATGGAGCGGGCGGCGAGGGCTGCCGCCGACGCCGGACTGGCCGGGCTGCTGGTCGCACCGGGACCGGACCTGGTGTGGCTCACCGGCTACGCGCCCCCCGCGAACACCGAACGGCTCACCCTGCTGGTCCTCGTCCCGGGACAGGACCCCGTCCTCGTCGTCCCCACCCTGGAGGCCCCGGACGCGGCGAAGGCGGCCGGCGCGGCCGCCACGACCCTGCGGGACTGGACCGACGGCAAGGACCCCTACGCCGTCACCGCCGCCCTCCTCGACGCCTCCGGCAGCTTCGGCGTCAGCGACAACGCCTGGGCGATGCACCTCCTCGGACTGCAGAGGGCCCTGCCCGGCACGTCCTACGCGTCCCTCACCGAGGCCCTGCCGATGCTGCGCGCCGTCAAGAACGCGGCGGAGCTGGAGCTGATGGCGGCCGCGGGCGCGGCCGCGGACGCGACGTTCGAAGAGATCAGGCACGTCCCCTTCGCGGGCCGAAGGGAATCCGAGATCGCCGCGGACCTCAGCCGGCTGCTGCGAGAACACGGGCACGAGCAGATCGACTTCACCATCGTCGCCTCCGGTCCGAACGGCGCCAACCCGCACCACGAGGTGGGCGACCGGGTCGTCGAGCACGGCGACATGGTCGTCCTGGACTTCGGCGGCCTCAAGGACGGCTACGGCTCGGACACCTCCCGCACGGTCCACGTCGGCGAACCCACCGACGAGGAGCGCCGGGTGCACGACCTCGTGCGCGAGGCACAGCAGGCGGGCTTCGCGGCGGTACGGCCCGGCGTCGCCTGCCAGGAGGTCGACCGGGCCGCCCGCGCGGTCATCGCCGACGCCGGGTACGGCGAGTACTTCATCCACCGCACCGGCCACGGCATCGGCGTCACCACCCACGAGCCGCCCTACATGATCGAGGGCGAGGAACAGCCCCTCGTACCCGGAATGTGCTTCTCCGTGGAACCCGGCATCTATCTGCCGGGCCGGTTCGGGGTACGCATCGAGGACATCGTCACGGTCACCGGGAACGGCGGCCGCCGCCTCAACGACACGACCCGCGAGATGGTGACAGTGGACTGACGCAGACGCAGCAGCGGTGACACCGGCAGGAGCAGGAGCCCCTACGTCCTCAGGAACGACAACGGCGCGACCATGACCCAGGCACCGACACCCACCGCGGACACCGTCCGCCGGCTGGTCCGTACGCTCCTCAGGGAGGGCGCGGCCGACGCCGCCGGCCCCGACGTCCGGCCCGTCGTCGAGGGCGCCGAGCCCGCCACCTGGTGGGTCGGCACGCGCCATGTGCTGCGCCTGGCCCCCGACCGCGAGGCCGCGGTCCGCCGACGCCGCGAACTGCAGCTGCGCGACCTCGTCCGCCCCTACCTGCCGGTCGTGGTGCCGACGAGCGTGGCGCACGGCGAGTGGGCACCCGGGCTGACGTACACACTGGACACCAAGGTGCCCGGCGGCTCGGGGGAGGAGCACGACGTGTCCGCCGTCGGCGAGGCCGACCTGGCGGGTCTGCTCACCGGCCTGCGCGAGGTGCCCGTCCGGCAGGCGGAGGCGCTCGGGGTGCCGCGCACCGGCCCGCGTTCCCTGGAGGGCCTGCGCCGGGAGGCCGAGCGCGCCGCCGCGCGCCTCGCCGCGGCCGACGAGTTCGACCCCGCCCGCCTCCAGCAGCTCACGGCCCCGGCCGCCGTCCAGCTCGCCGCCCAGTCCGGCAGCGCGGTCCTCGTCCACCACGGCCTCACCGCCGACCACCTCGTGGTCAGCGCCGACGGCCGGGTGCGCGGGGTCCTGGACTGGACCGACGCGGTCATCGGCGACCCCGCCGAGGACATCGCCGGCCTCGCCCGCGCCGTCGGCTCCCCGGCCGCGGTCCGCGCCGCCACCCTCGCCGGCTACGGCGCCCGCCCCTGCCTGCGCGGCCTCTGGCTGGCCCGCTGCGACACGGTCGTCCACCTCGCCGCCCGCCTCCAGGGCCGCGACGACACCCCCCTGCCCCTCCTCAGGTCCCGGCTGCGACGGGCCTGGGAGGCGATCCTGCTGGAACGGGTGACGGAACTGCGGGACGAGGCGACCGACGAGTAGCGGTACGGGGACGCCCGGGTTCCGGTCCGGTGACGCCGTCCTGGCCGCCGCCGATGTGCGACGGGCCGGACGGGCTCAGTCCTGCAGGAGCACCACGCAGGACTCGCCGGGCAGGCGCAGCGCCCCGTCCGCGCCCGGCGCCTCGACGGGCTCCCAGGCGGCGAGGACCTGCGCGGGGCGCGAGCCCAGCGGGATCGCCGCCGGCTCCTCGGCCAGGTTCACGGCCACCCGGATGTCCCCGCGCCGGAAGGCGAGCCAGCGGCTCTCCTCGTCGTACGCCACCTTCGTGTCGGCCAGATCCGGATCCGTGAGGTCCGCCTGTTCGTGCCGCAGGGCGATGAGCCGGCGGTACCAGGCCAGCACGCGCGCGTGGGGCTCGCTCTCGGGCTCGGACCAGTCCAGGCAGGAGCGGTCACGGGTCGCGGGGTCCTGCGGGTCGGGGACGTCCTCCTCGGCCCAGCCGTGCGGGGCGAACTCCCGCCGCCTGCCCTTGCGTACGGCCTCGGCGAGTTCGGGGTCGGTGTGGTCGGTGAAGAACTGCCAGGGCGTACCCGCCGCCCACTCCTCGCCCATGAACAGCATCGGCGTGAAGGGAGAGGTGAGCGTCAGCGTCGCCGCGCAGGCCAGCAGGCCGGGGGAGAGGGAGGCGGCCAGGCGGTCGCCCTGGGCGCGGTTGCCGACCTGGTCGTGGGTCTGGGAGTAGCCGAGGAGCCGGTGCGCCGCCACGCGGTTGCGGTCCAGGGGGCGCCCATGGCGGCGGTCCCGGAAGCTCGAGTACGTGCCGTCGTGGAAGTAGCCGCCGGTGAGGGTCTTGGCCACCGCCGCGAGCGGGGCGCGCGCGAAGTCGGCGTAGTAGCCCTGGGACTCGCCGCTCAGCGCCGCGTGCAGGGCGTGGTGGAAGTCGTCGTTCCACTGCGCGTGCAGCCCGAGGCCGCCCTCCTCGCGCGCGGTGACCAGGCGCGGGTCGTTCAGGTCGGACTCGGCGATCAGGAACAGCGGCCGGCCCAGGTCGTCGGCGAGGCCGTCCACGGCCGTCGACAGTTCCTCCAGGAAGTGGCACGCGCGTGTGTCCGCCAGCGCGTGCACCGCGTCCAGGCGCAGCCCGTCGATCCGGTAGTCGCGCAGCCACGCCAGCGCGCTGTCCAGCAGGTACGCCCGCACCTCGTCCGAACCGGGCGCGTCCAGGTTCACCGCGGAGCCCCAGGGCGTGTGGTGGGTGTCCGTGAAGTACGGGCCGAAGGCGGGGAGGTAGTTGCCGGACGGGCCCAGGTGGTTGTGCACCACGTCCAGGACCACGCCCAGACCGAGCTCGTGCGCCCGGTCGACGAAGCGCTTCAGCGCCTCGGGCCCGCCGTAGGGCTCGTGCACGGCCCACAGCGAGACCCCCTCGTAGCCCCACCCGTGCCGGCCGGGGAAGGGACACAGGGGCATCAACTCGACGTGAGTCACGCCCAGTTCGACGAGGTGCCCGAGCCGCTCGGCCGCCGCGTCGAGGGTGCCCTCGCGCGTGTACGTGCCCACGTGCAGCTCGTACAGCACCGCGCCCGGCAGTGGCCGGCCCGGCCACCGGGCGCCCCACGCGTACCGGTCGTGCTCGACGACCGCGCTCAGCCCGTCCGGGCCGTCCGGCTGCCGGCGCGACCGCGGGTCGGGCAGCACGGGGCCGTCGTCCACCGCGAAGCCGTACCGCGTGCCGTCCCGCGCTTCCGCGTCTGTCCGCCACCAGCCCGCGCGCGCCGGATCGTGCTCCATCGCGCGCGTGGCGCCGTCGCAATGGAGCGTCACACGATCGGCCTGCGGTGCCCACACCTCGAACTGCACGGACGGTTCCCCTTCGTCTGCTCAGTGATGTAGCCCGTCCATCGTGCTTCAAACGCGATCAATGTGCCGGTGAATCCGTCCCATTGCGGCAGGTGTCGCCAGGTGGGCGTGTGTGACGGCCGTTTCCGCGTTTTCTGGACACCCGGCGTTCACTGGCCGACAATCACGAGCGTGACGTCGTCCTTCGAGTTCAACACGTACCCCGCGCGGTTGTCCGACGCGGAGCGCGACAAGGCGCTGCAGGTGCTCCGTGACGGCGTCGCCATGGGACGGCTCTCGCACGACACGTTCGTCCGGCGGATGGAACTGGCGCTCTCGGCCCGCCGCTCCGACGAGCTCGCGGCGCTCACCGCCGACCTGCCCACGGAGAGCCGCCTGTCCCGCGTGGTGTTCGGCACCGTCGAGGCGGTCTCGGGGTTCACGGTCAGGCTGCGCAGGGCCTGGCAGGCCGAGCGGCTGCCCAAGCTGCTGCTGCCCCACCCCGGCAGCGGCCACGCCCTGCGGATCGGCCGCGACCCCGCGAACGGGCTGCGCCTGACCCACGAGACGGTGTCCCGGGTGCACGCCGAACTCAGCCGGCAGGGCGGCATGTGGGTGCTGCGCGACCTCGGCTCGACCAACGGCACGACCGTGAACGGGCGACGGGTCATCGGTGCCGCCGTGGTCCGCGAGGGCGACCAGATCGGGTTCGGGCGGATGGCGTTCCGGCTCTCGGCCCACTGAGCCCACCAAGCCAACACTTAGTTCTGGCCCGCGCTTTACGCCCTGTGCGCCTCAAGTCCCTTTGCTCTCCGTGGTGTTGACGTACCCGTCAACTCGTGACTGACTGTGCGTACACCATGTACATCAGGTGAACCGACGGCACCACATTGTGGAGGTGCGCCCTGCCGCCACTCCTCCGCTATCCGACCGTCGACGAACTCGGCTCCCGGGCGGCCGCCCTCGTCGCCCGCCACCCCGAGGACGCCCGACTGCGCCGGGTGGGCACCTCGCGCGCGGGCACTCCCATGTGGCTGCTCTCCGTCGGTCACGGCAGCCGACAGGCCCTCGTGGTGGCGGGCCCGCACGCCAACGAGCCCGTGGGCGGCGCTACCGTCCTGCGGCTGGCCGAGCGCGCCCTCGCCGACCCCACGCTCACCGCGGGCGCCGACGCCACCTGGAACCTGCTGCTCTGCCTCGACCCCGACGGCCTGCGCCGCAACGAACGCTGGCTGCGCGGCCCGTACGCCCTCGGCCACTACTTCCGGAACTTCTTCCGGCCCGGCTTCCTGGAACAGCCCGAATGGCTGCCCGACGGCGCGGCCGGCGCCGTACTGCCCGAAACCCGGGCACTGCTCGGCCTCCAGGACGAACTGCGGCCCTTCCTCCAGTGCTCCCTGCACGGCGTCGACGTCGGCGGCGGCTTCGTCGAGCTCACCCGCGACCTGCCCGGCCTCGCGCAGCGCGTCGCGCACACCGCGGCCCGCCTCGGCATACCGCGCGAACTCGGCCCCTACGACACCCTGTACTGGCCGAACCTCGGGCCCGCCGTCTACCGGATACCGCCGCCCAGACCGACCGACCTGGCCGCGGCGATCACCGAGGCCGCCGTCGAGTCCACCTGGTTCCACCCGCACCGGCACGGCACGGTGACCGCCGTCGTGGAGGCGCCCATGTGGGGCGTGGCCGCCGTGGAGGACGGGGCGCCGCCCGCCGACGCCGCCGCGGTGCTGCGCACCGTCAGCCGTACCCTGCGTCACGACGCGCACCTCCTGGAGCGGATCCTCGCGCGGCTCCGGCCCCACCTCGCCGCCGCGCCGGACGCGGCCCGCCTGCTCGCCCCGGTCGAGGACTATTTACTGGTCTGCCCCGGCCTCGCCGACGCGTGGGACCCCGACGTCGCCGTGGGCGAGCGCCCGCTGCCACCCCTCAGTACCGCCCACCTGACGGCCCTGCGGATCGCCGGACGACGCCTCGCTCTGCGGACCGCGGGGTTGCTGCACCAGCTCGTGACCCGCTCCGGCACCGACCCGGCCGGTGCGCTGCCGGAGCTGGACCGGCTGGTCGACGAGTGGTGCACCGACTACCGCGACGGCTGCGGGGCGCGCTGGGTCCCCGTCGCGCGCCAGGTGGAGTACCAGTCGCGGGTCGTCCTCGCCGCCTTCGAGCTCGCCGGACGGTACGCGTCCGCGCGCTCCCGTTCGGGTGAGTCGGGCTGGGGTTCCGAGGCCGCCGTGCCGATGCACCGGGAATGACGTACACCACCACAGCAACAGCGACAGCGGTACGGGGTGGCCTGCTCGCGACGGCCGCCCTTCTCCTCGCCACCGCGGCCCCGGCGCAGGCGGCGCCCCAGGAGTCCGCCGGGAGCGACTGGCTCTTCGTCACGCTCACCACGGGCGACACCCGCTCCAGCGACACCCGCGGCACCCTCCTGCTCTGCGACCCGCCGCAGGGCCACGGGCGCGCCGTCGAGGCCTGCGCGCAACTCGCGGCGGCCGACGGCGACATCGGCGCCGTCCCCACCCGGCAGACGTACTGCTCCATGATCTACGCGCCGGTGACCGCCCACGCGCGCGGGGAGTGGCACGGACGGCCCGTCGAGTACCGGGAGACCTTCTCGAACACCTGTGTGCTTCGGGCGCGCACGGGGGCGATCTTCGCACTTGACGGCTGACGGCTGACGGCTGACGGCTGACGGCCGCCGATCACGGGGCGCCGCACGTCGGGAGGCGCCGCACGCGCGCGTGCGGCAGTCTCACGCCGCCCGGTCACGGGCGTGCAGCGCCGCCGCGACGACCGTGCGGGACTGGTGCTCGACCTGGTGCTCCAAGGGCACCCAGCGGGCCCGGAAGCGTTCCGCGAAGGCGTGGCTCCAGGTCGCGACCAGCCGTTCGAGGCAAGGTGCCGCACGGTCGTCGGTCTCCCGCAGGACCCGCAGCAGCATGGCCGCGGCCCGCAGCGGCACCCGGCGCGCGAAGGCGTCCACACTGCCGACGTACGCCCGGGTGTTGTCGGCGGGCGGGGTGTGGACCAGGTCCGCGGCCAGCCCCGGTACCAGCTCCAGCCCCCACCTGGCGGCCCGCAGCAGGGGCCCGTCGGCGCCCCGCAGCCGCGGCAGCACGTCGGCGAGCACCTGCTCCACCTCCAGCGAGTCCCGCAGCAGCCGCCCCGCCAGCTGCCGCATCGCCGCGGCGGGCGCGGGGTGCGGCGCGGGGTCGTCCACCAGGTCACTCGCCCACATCGGTACCTCGACGATCGCGGTCAGACCGCCGTACCGGTGGGTGTGGTACCAGGTGCTGCGCCGGGCGTCGTCCGGCATGCTCGGGTAGGCCGCACCCGCGCCGGGCGAGGGCATGACATGCACGCCGGGCCCCGAGGCGGGCCAGCCCGCCGCATCCGAGGCACCCGTCTCCACCGGGATGTTCAGCTCCGCCGCGGACTTGGCGAACGGCTCGGCCAGTCCCGGCACGTCCTTCGTCAACTGCACCCAGCTGCCGCCCAGATCGGTCCCGTGCAGCGTCACCTGCAGATAGGGGCGCAGCTCGTCGATGACCCCGGTCAGGGCGCGCGTCTCCGGCGGCAGCCGGTCGGGAGGCAGCACGGAGGGCGACCACTCCGGCTGCTCCTGTCCCGCGGGCCGGTAGAACCCGAGGTGGTAGTCGAGCAGGCTGCGCGGCGCCGGGGTGACATGGAGGCTCGCCCCGTCGGGATCGGCGCACAGCAGGAAGTGCCAGGACGTGCCGTCGCGCAACTCCCGCTCCTCCAGCACCCGTTCGGCGACCGCGAGGAGCGTGGCGCCACCCGTCGGCTCGTTGGAGTGGGCGCCCGCGACCACCAGCACGGCACGGCGGGCGTGCCCTATCGAGAGCAGGTGCAGGGGTCTGCCCGCCCGGGAGACGCCCACCTGCCTCAGGACGCACACGCCGGGCCGGTGGGCGGCCAACGCCCGTGCGGACGCGACCAGTTCGTTCACCGTGGGGTAGCGCAGCTCCGGCAGGAGACTCACCCCCGTCACATCCGCCCGGCTTCGCAATCGCAGTAGCCCACGCTGTGATTGACGTGTCAAGGACGCCTCGGGGGAGGCTCTCGGGGGCGCCCGGAGGCATTGACCGGCCGCGGGCTCAGCCGCATGTACCGGCGGGCGTGCGGTCGCCCGGCCCGCCGGGGTGGCAGGCCCTTGCGCAACCGCCCTCAAGACCCACGTCCGGCCCGCGCCGGGAGCACGCACCGACCGCCGCGTGTCCACGCACGCGTACGCCCTCGTCGAGCCCCCTCGGCTCCAGCGCTCCCTCGGCCACCACCACGCGCCGGCCCTCCGGCACGAGCCCTGGGAGCGCGCGCGGGCGCACCCCGGTCGCGAGGACGGGCCCGTGGCGCGCGGCGAAAGACGCACGCCGGGCGTGAGGCGTCCGGGGCATGCTTCTCGTGCGTCTCAGCGCGCCTGTTCCAGTGGTGCCACTGGTGGGTGTCTGTCAGGCGTGAGGTGTCCGGGGCATGCTTCTCGTGCGCGTCAGCGCGTCCGTTCCAGCGGTGCCACCGGTGCGTGCCCGCCGGGCGCGAGGCCATCGCGGCACGCCGCCCCTCCGCTCAGCCCACCCGCTCCAGGAGCGTCACCGGCAGCCCTTCCAAGAGCTCCGCCACGCGCGCGTGCCCCGTGAACTCGCGTCCCGGGGTCAGGGCGTCGGCCCACCGGCCCGCCGGCAGCGGCAGCACGGTGTCCCGCCAGCCGCCCGCCTCCGCCAGCCGCAGCGACAACCGCGTCACGGCCGTGAGGACCTCTCCCGAGCGCGTGAAGGCCACGCAGTGGGCCGCCGCCGGGCCCTCGGCGGCCAGGGGCGCGTAGGTCGCCGAGTCGCCGAACACGTCAGGGCGTCGGGCACGCAGACCCAGCGCCGCGCGCGTCAGCGCGTCCTTGGCGCCGGGATGCTCCGGGGGGAAGCGCACGGGCCGGCGGTTGTCCGGGTCGACCAGGGCGCGGTACTCGCTCTCCGTGCCCTGGTAGAGGTCCGGCACCCCCGGCATCGTCAGGTGGACCAGGGCGGTGCCGAGCAGGTTGGCCAGGATGTGGGGCTCCAGCAGGCTCCGGAAGGCGGTCACGTGCTCGCCCGGCGCCCCGCACGGCCCCGCCGCGACGAACGCGGCCACCGCCTCCTCGTACGGGGGCTCCTGCTCCGTCCAGCTCGTGTACAGGCCGGCCTCGCGCACGTGCTTCAGCAGGGCCTCCTGGACACGCTCCGGGGCCGCCGGGCCGAGCCCGAACACCGTCTGCCAGGCCGCCCAGGCCAGCTGTGCGTCCGGGACGCCCTCGCCGGTGCGGGTGACCTCGGCCAGCACGTCTGCCCAGCGCTGCGGGCACTCGGTGAGCACCGCCAGCGCCGCCCGCACGTCGGCGCTGCGCTTGGTGTCGTGGGTCGACACGACCGTCCCCGACGCCGGCCAGTCGCGCTGCACGCGCGCGCAGTAGGCGTGGAAGTCCTCCGGGGACACGGCCGGGCTCCCCGGGTTCCCGCCCACCTCGGTCGCCGACAGCAGCGGCACATAGCGGTAGAACGCCGTGTCCTCCACGGACTTGGCGCGCAGCGCCGACGAGGTCTGCGCGAACCGGGTCCGGAACTCGACGTGCCCGGGGCTGTCGCCGTAACGCCCCAGCACCAGGTCGCGTACGACGTCGACCGCGCCGGCCTCCTCGGGGACGACGAAGGCGAGCCGGGCCTCGGCCGCGGCCTCCTCGGTGACGACCCGGGCCGCGTCCCCGGAGGCGTACGGCCGGTAGACCTCCAGCCGGACCAGGAGCTCCTGGAGCGCGGTGCGCAGCGCCCAGGGTGCCCGGTCGCGCAGCGCCGGCTCGGGCGACAGGGCGCACAGGCGGCTCGCCACCCGGGTCAGCCGGTCGGTCTCCGCCGCCAGCTCGTGCGTGAGCACCTTGTACGCCGCCCGCCGCACGGTCGCGTCCCAGTCTCCGCCCCGGTCCGTCTGCGGGGCCGCGAACCGCCGGTACTGCCCGAGGAGTTCCCCGGCCCCCGCCGGGTCCGCGAAGAGACCGTCGACGTGCCGCAGGGCGTCGTAGCCGGTGGTGCCCGCGACGGGCCAGGAGGCCGGCAGGGGCTCCCCGTCGGCGAGGATCTTCTCCACGACCGTCCAGCGGCCGCCGGTCGCCTCGTGCAGTCGCAGGAGGTAGGCGTCGGGGTCGGCGAGGCCGTCGGGGTGGTCGATGCGCAGGCCGTCGATCACGCCCTCGTGAAGCAGTTCGAGGATCTTGGCGTGGGTGGCCTCGAACACCTCCGGGTCCTCGACCCGCACCCCGATGAGCTCGGAGATGCTGAAGAACCGTCGGTAGTTGAGCTCCGTACGGGCCAGCCGCCACCACACCGGCCGGTACCACTGCGCGTCCAGCAGCTGCGGCAGCGGCAGGTCCTCGGTGCCCTCCCGCAGCGGGAAGACGTGGTCGTAGTAGCGCAGCAGGCTCCCGTCGACCGACAGGTGCTCGATCTCCGTGCCGAGCGGGTGCCCGAGGACCGGCAGCAGCACCTGCCCGTCCTGCGCCTCCCAGTCGATGTCGAACCAGCGCGCGTACGGCGACTTGGGGCCCTCCTTGAGGACCTCCCACAGGGCGTGGTTGTGCCGGGGTGCCATGGCCATGTGGTTGGGCACGAGGTCCACCACCAGGCCGAGCCCGTGCTCCCGGGCGGTGCGCGCCAGCGCCCGCAGCCCCTCCTCGCCGCCCAGTTCCTCGCGCACACGCGCGTGGTCCACGACGTCGTAGCCGTGCGCCGAGCCGGGAACGGCCTCGAGGACCGGCGACAGGTGCAGGTGCGAGACGCCGAGCGAGGCCAGGTACGGCACGGCCGCCGCCGCGGCCGGGAACGGGAACGCGGGCTGCAGCTGCAGCCGGTAGGTGGCCGACGGCACCGCCGGGTCAGGTCGCTCAGGTGTCATGCAGACCTACGTACCCGCCTGGCGGCCGTTCGTGTCATCGCCCCCTCCATATGCGTTCGCGCGGGACCGGCTAGACCGGCCGCTGCAGCACCGTCATGCTCCGGTCGACCAGCGTCAGCCGGTCCCCGGCCTGCACCTTCGGCACCGTGGCGGGCGGTACCCCGTCCGTGCGGGCGGTGTCGACCAGTACCTGCCACTGCCGGCCGTGATTGACCGGCACCACGAAGTCGAGGGTCTTCGGCGAGGCGTTGAACATCAGCAGGAACGAGTCGTCGGTGATCCGCTCCCCGCGCGCTCCGGGCTCGGAGATCGCGTTGCCGTTCAGGAAGACCGTCAGCGCCGACGCCTGCGAGCGGTCCCAGTCCCGCTGGGTCATCTCCTTGCCCTCGGGGGTGAACCAGGCGATGTCCGACAGCTCGTCGTGCGTGCCCTCCACGGGCCGCCCGTGGAAGAAACGCCGTCGGCGGAAGACCGGATGCTCCTTGCGCAGCCGCACGATCGCGCGCGTGAAGTCCAGCAGCTCGCTTTCGGGCCCCCCGGCTTCCGGCCACTGGACCCAGGCCAGCTCGCTGTCCTGGCAGTACGCGTTGTTGTTGCCGCGCTGGGTGCGCGCGACCTCGTCGCCGTGGCTGATCATCGGGACGCCCTGGGACAGCATCAGCGTGGCGATGAAGTTCCGCATCTGCCTCGCCCGCAGCTCCAGCACGGCCGGGTCGTCGGTCTCACCCTCCACCCCGCAGTTCCAGGAGCGGTTGTGGCTCTCGCCGTCCCGGTTGTCCTCGCCGTTGGCGTCGTTGCGCTTCTCGTTGTACGAGACCATGTCGTGCAGGGTGAAGCCGTCGTGGCAGGTCACGAAGTTGATCGAGGCGAGCGGGCGCCGCCCGTCGTCCTGGTACAGGTCGGAGGAGCCGGTGAGCCGGGACGCGAACTCGGCGAGGGTGCGCGGCTCGCCGCGCCACAGGTCCCGGACGGTGTCGCGGTACTTGCCGTTCCACTCCGTCCACAGCGGCGGGAAGTTGCCCACCTGGTAGCCGCCCTCGCCCACGTCCCAGGGCTCGGCGATCAGCTTCACCTGGGAGACCACCGGGTCCTGCTGCACCAGGTCGAAGAACGAGGACAGCCGGTCCACCTCGTGGAACTGGCGGGCCAGGGTGGCCGCGAGGTCGAAGCGGAATCCGTCGACGTGCATCTCGGTCACCCAGTACCGCAGCGAGTCCATGATCAGCTGCAGGACGTGCGGGGACCGCATGAGCAGCGAGTTCCCGGTGCCCGTGGTGTCCATGTAGTAGCGGGGGTCGTCCGTCAGCCGGTAGTACTGCGGGTTGTCGAGGCCCTTGAAGGACAGCGTCGGGCCCAGGTGGTTGCCCTCGGCGGTGTGGTTGTAGACCACGTCCAGGATGACCTCGATGCCCGCCTCGTGCAGCGCCCGCACCGCCGACTTGAACTCCAGGACCTGCTGGCCGCGGTCGCCCCAGGAGGCGTACGCGTTGTGCGGGGCGAAGAAGCCGATGGTGTTGTAGCCCCAGTAGTTGTTCAGGCCCATGTCGACCAGCCGGTGGTCGTTCACGAACTGGTGTACGGGCATCAGCTCCAGCGCCGTGACGCCCAGCTCGGTGAGGTGCTCGATGATCGCCGGGTGCGCGAGGGCGGCGTAGGTGCCGCGCAGCTCCTCCGGCAGCCCCGGGTGGCGCATGGTGAGGCCCTTGACATGGGCCTCGTAGATCACCGTGTGGTGGTACTCGGTGCGCGGCCGCCGGTCGTCGCCCCAGTCGAAGTACGGATTGACCACGACGGACGTCATGGTGTGCGGCGCCGAGTCCAGATCGTTGCGCCGCTCGGGCGCGTCGAAGTGGTAGCCGTACACCTCCTCGCCCCAGTGGATCGAGCCGCTGATCGCCCGCGCGTACGGGTCGAGCAGCAGCTTCGACGAGTTGCAGCGCAGACCGCGCTCGGGGGAGTACGGCCCGTGCGCACGGAAGCCGTACCGCTGTCCCGGCATGACGCCGGGCAGGTAGGCGTGCCGTACGAACGCGTCGCTCTCCCGCAGTTCCACCGCCGTCTCCGAGCCGTCGTCGTGCAGCAGACACAGCTCTACTCGGTCCGCGGCTTCCGTGAAGACCGCGAAGTTGGTGCCGGCGCCGTCGTACGTGGCGCCGAGCGGATATGCCTCTCCAGGCCAGACCTGCATGGATTCGACTCTTCCAGGTGTCCCGCGCCGCTGGGGCGCCTTGGCCCCGAGTGTCCACGAAAGTAGTGGAACCACCTATGACGTGGCTCCCTCTTACCGAGCGACCAGTGCATACCCCGCCTCATGCGGCCGGTATGCCGAACCAGTGGGGCAAATTCGCACTCCCGGGATCTCGGGGGAGCAGGGGGAAGACGTGCGCGACGCAGTGCACCGTCATCTCGGCAAGGTGGTGGCCGGTACGGCCATCGCGGTGGCCTCGACCGCCGCGATGGTCGCCATCACCCTGCCGGGATCGGCGGGGGCCGACGAAACGAACGGTGGACAGGCGGGCAGCCGGTCCACACAGCAGGCGGGACAGGGCCAGGACGGGGGCCGGGAGCAGGGCGCGGCCGTCGCTCCCGGCGTGGTCGAGCAGGCCCCGGCCGAGGGCGAGAAGGGCCAGGGAAGTGATCCGCTGACCGACGACGAGATCAAGCGGGTCGAACAGATCGCCGTGAGCCGGCAGATGTTCAACGCGAGCGAGGACGTCGAGGGCGAGCGCGGCCCGCAGCGCCTCACCGTCGACCTCGCCGAGCCGGAAGCGGACGGGAGCGGTGCCACGGACGCGCCCAGGCGTGCCGAGGTGACCTTCTACGACTACCGCGACGACACCCTCGTCACCAGGACCGTCGACCTCGACGCCGGCAAGGTCGTCGGGACCACCGAGCAGCAGGGTGTCCAGCCGCCGCCGAGCCGGACCGAGACCATCGAGGCGGCGAACCTCCTGATCGGCGACCCGCTGGGCGCCGGTCTCAAGGCGGACTACAAGGACGCCACCGGCAAGGAGCTCACCTCCCCGGACCAGCTGAGGCTGAGCGGCGGCGTCTACCGGGCCGCGCCGGGCGCCCAGCCCGCCGTACTGGACACATGCGGCGAGCACCGCTGCGTGCGGTTGTTCCCGAAGGTCAAGAACGGGCCGTGGATCGACACCAGGTCCCTGGTGATCGACCTGAGCGCCCGCAAGGTCGCCGAACTCGACCGCTGAGCCGATCTTCGTCCGGCCTTCGTCCGGCTTTCGCTCGGCTTTCGGCCGATCTTCGTCCACCTTTCGTACCCGCACCTCCTGCGAGGGAGTCACTTCTTCATGCACGTGAACAGAATCAGCCGTGCCCGAAAGCGGACGGCCGCCCTCGGCCTCGCCGTGGCCGCGCTGGCCGCCGGTCTGACCACCGGCACGGGACCGGCCGCCGCCCAGCCGGCAGCCGCCGCGGCGGCTGCCGCCGACTGCAGCGCCGCGTACCGCATCGAGCAGAAGCTCTCCACCGGCACGACCTGGCGGATGTGCTGGCGCTACGACGGCATGGCCGGCCTCGTCCTGGACGACGTCTCCTACCAGCCCAAGGGCGAGCCCAAGCCGATCAAGGTCCTGAACAGTGCCCGGCTTGGCCAGATCCACGTCCCGTACGACGACGGGAAGGAGGAGTACGACGACCTCACGGGCCAGGACTTCGCCAAGGACCTGATGCCGCTGGCGGCGGCCGAGTGCCCCGGCGGCACCATCAAGACCGTCAAGATCCCGGACCAGTACCCGGGCGAGAACCCGAACGTCAAGGGCCTGTGCACCACCACGCGCTCCCGCGGCCACGCCTACCGCATGCAGGGCGACACCGGGAACAAGGTCTACCAGGCCCAGGGCAAGGACCTCCTCGTGTACACGGTCAACCAGGTCGGCTGGTACGAGTACATGACCGAGTGGCGTTTCCAGGACGACGGCACCATCACCATGAACGTCGGCGCGACCGGCAGCCTCTCGCCGTTCGACTACGACGCGGGCGACGGGCGCGGCTGGCCCATCGGCAAGGGCGCCAAGGGCAAGGCCACCAGCCACAGCCACAACGCCTTCTGGCGGCTCGACTTCGCCCTCGACGGCTCCACCAGGAACCAGGTCGAGCAGTACGACTCGGCCGTCACCACCCGCGGCCGGCTGACCCCGACCACCAAGACCACCCGCACCGAGGTCACCAAGGAACGCGCCGGCGACGCCAAGGCCTACCGCTGGTGGCGCATGGTCAGCGCGACGGGCAAGAACAAGGACGGGCACGCGCGGTCGTACGAGATCGTCCCCGGCCCCACCACGCGCTACCCGGGCCGCGGTTTCACCCAGCACGACGTCTACTTCACCCAGTACGACAAGTGTGAGCTGTTCGCCAGCAACAACCCGCGCTGCGCCCGGACCCATCCCAAGTCCGTCGACAAGTGGGTGAACGGACAGACCCTCACCCACCCCGTGGCCTGGGTGAACGTCGGCTTCCACCACATAGCCCGGGACGAGGACCAGCAGCCCATGCCGGTCCACTGGCAGGGCTTCTCCATCGCCCCCCGTGACGTCACCGCTATGAATCCGCTCACTCCGCCCGCCCTCGCCGGTGAGAACGGACGTCCGGCGAACGGTAGTTGAGAAACGACCTGTCCATCCTGCTGCACCGCCGACCGCTCCCGGAGTACCCTTCCTTGATCGTTGGGACGGGGAGTGCTCGGGGGAGCGGAAGGCGGTGCGCGGGTGGGCTCGGGAGGGCTGGAGTTGCCCCCTGGTGACGAGGGTCACGAGGGGAACTCCGCAGACGCCCCGCCCGGCACGGTGTCCCTGGCACGGCCGATGGACGCGGGTGCCACCATCGGACCGGAGCTGGACTGGGACGCCGACGCCTGGCGCGAGGTCCGTACCCGTGCCCAGCGGGCCGGGCGGGCCTACATCTGGCTGAACCTCGTCGAACAGCGGCTGCGGGCCGTCGTGGCCGCCGTTCTGCGCCCCATCTACGAACCCGTCCACGGCGACGAGTGGGTGGTCGCCGCCGCCGGCCCCGCCGGACAGGAGTGGGTCCAGCGTGCGGTCGCCGTACGCGAAGTCAGCCGCCGCAAGGGCTACTTGCTCGATCCGGCCGACGACAACGTCCTCAGCTTCCTCACCCTTCCGCAGCTGCGTGAGCTGATGGTGCAGCACTGGCCGTGCTTCGAGCCGTACTTCGACGAGCGCCGGGACGTCGAACTCGCCCTGGACGAACTCGAGGTCACCCGGAACGTCGTCTCGCGCAACCGGGCCCTGTCCGAGGCCGTCCTGGGCCAGGCCGAGCGGGCCTCGGCCCGCCTCCTGGAGATGCTCGGCACGGCCGGCGACGTGCCCTCCGCACGCCGGCTTCCCGTCGACGCCGTCGAGGACCTCGTCGGCGACCGGTACGGGGACGTGGTCGCCGTGCACTCCGACCGGGTGCGGCTGATGCGCCAGTTCCCCGCCGAGGACATCTTCGGCAGCGCCCGCCGGCTCGACGCCGTCGGCATCGGCCTCAACCTGCTCGTGCAGAACTTCTCCGGCCGCCGCCTGGTACGCCTGGCCGAGTCCGGCTGCCGGGTACGGCTGCTGTTCCTCAACCCGGCCTCCAGCGCGGTCAAGCGGCGCGAGCGCGAACTCGGCATCAAACGGGGCGAAATGAGCCGCGCGGTCGAGATGAACATCCTGCACATGCGCCGGGTGCGCTCCAAGCTGCGCGACCCCGGGGCGTTCGAGATCCAGGTCTACGACGACACGCCCCGCTTCACGGCGTACCTCGTCGACGGTGACGGCGCGGACGGCATCGCCGTGGTGCAGTCCTATCTGCGGCGCTCGCGGGGCATGGAGGCGCCGGTGCTGGTCCTGCGCGGCGGGAGCAAGCTGGTCAAGTCGGGCCAAGTCGACGAGGCCGGTCTCTTCCCGACCTATCGCGAGGAGTTCGAGGCGTCCTGGGCGGATTCGCGGCCGGTGTCCTGAACTGTCCCCATGGCAAGGCCGTAAGCGGAACGCGGTCCTCGGATTGTCAGTGGCACATGGGATCGTGGAGACCACTGGGGGAAAGCACCACCAAGAAGGGGGACCACCCATGGGCTGGCACCGGGAGCTGTTGATCGGCTTCGACCTGGAGACCACGGGGACCGATCCGCGCGAGGCGCGCATCGTCACGGCGGCCGTGATCGAGGTCAGGGACGGACAGCCCCTCGGGCGCCGGGAATGGCTGGCGGATCCGGGCGTGGAGATCCCGGCGGACGCGGTGGCGGTGCACGGCATCAGCAACGAACGCGCGAGTGCCGAGGGCCGCCCGGCCGACCAGGTGGCGGACGCGATCGCCGAGGTCCTCGTGGCGTACTGGAAGACGGGCGTACCGGTCGTCGCCTACAACGCGGCCTTCGACCTGACCCTGCTCTCCGCCGAACTGCGCAGGTACGGCCTGCCGTCCCTGCGGGACCGCCTGGGCGGTGTCGACCCGGCCCCGGTCGTCGACCCGTACACCATCGACCGCTGGGCGGACCGCTACCGCCGCGGCAAACGCAACCTCGAAGCGGTCTGCACGGAGTACGGCATCCGGCTCGACGCCGCCCACGACGCCTCGGCCGACGCCCTCGCCGCGGCCCGGCTGGCCTGCGCGATAGCCGCCCGCCACCCCAAGGTCGCGGGCCTTGGCCCGGCGGAACTGCACCGCCGCCAGATCGAGTGGTATGCCGAGTGGGCGGCGGACTTCCAGAGCTTCCTGCGCCGCAAGGGCGAGACGGACGCGGTGGTGGACGGCACCTGGCCGCTGCGGGAACTGGCGGACGAGCCGGTCTGACCCGGGCGTCAGGCATCCACCGGGCTCGCGATGGGCTCCACCCGGGGCCGGGCGACCTGCTCGTAGTCGGGGCCTGAGAGGAGCAGGGAGCGGTCGAGGCGGGCCGCGTTGAAGTACAGCCTGGGCTGTGCCACCACGTGCGGGTCGGCGATGACTTCGAGGCCGGGGTCGAAGCTGAAGGGCAGGACCGTGCCGGGCACCGCGCGGGCGAGCCGCTCGGCCGTCTCCGCGTCGCTGAAACCGACATACCGGGCGTCGAACAGTGCGCGGACGGCAGCCAGATCCACCCGTCGGTCACCGGGAACGACCGCGAGGACGTGGCGGGTGGTGCGCCGGTCGACCTTGACCCGCAGCACGAGGCACTTCGCGGCCTCGGAGGCGGGATGTCCGCGCAGCGCGCAGACCTTGTCGGTGGTGCCCTCCGGCTCGTGGTCGATGAGGCGGTAGTCGACACGGGCGGCGTCGAGGAGCGAGATCAGGTGCTCGTAAGTGTCGTGGCCGGACATGCGGGTTCCTCTGCGGTCGGGGAGGTGTCTGCGGTGACGGAGGTCTTCTGTGCTGTCGCCGTCCGGTGGCCGCGTTCCACCGCCTGCCCCCAGTAGGTGCCGGCGACCATCAGGGCCGCGCCGAGCCCGGTCAGCGATGTGAGGTGTTCGCCGCCGAGGGCGATGCCGACCGCGGCGGCCCAGATCGGCTCGGTGCCCAGCAGGAGGCTGGCGCGGCTGGCGGAGGTGCGCTGGACCGCCCAGGTCTGGGCGAGGAAGGCGAAGACACTGCAGAACAGGGCGAGGTAGACCAGTTGCGTCCAGGTCGCGGCGTCGGCGCGGGCGAGCGCCGGAAACTCGCGCGCGGCCGGTGCCAGGAACAGGGCCGAGCCGACGAGGGTCTGCACCGTCGTCAGGTGCAGCGGACGTATCGCCCGGCCCGCGGTGAGCCGGCCGACGAGCGCCACGTGCGCCGCCCGGACGAACGCCGCGGCCAGCATCAACAGGTCGCCGAGGCGCGGCGCGTGGAATCCGTTGCCGGACATGAGGAGTCCGACGGCCAGGACGCACACGCCGGCCGCGGCATAGAACGCGGGAGGCAGGCCGCCCCGGTGACCGGTGCGGTCGAGGAAGGGGGTGAGGACGATGGTCAGGCTGATGATCAGCCCCGCGTTGGCGGCGGTGGTGTGGGCGACGCCGTATGTCTCCACGACCAGGACGGCGGCCTGCGTGAGGCCGAGGGGCACGCCGACCCGGAGTTCCTCGCGGGTCCACCGGCGGGAGCCGTGCCGGGACCCGGCCCGGGAGGCGACGAGCCCGGCACAGGCGAGTGCGGACAGGGCGTAGCGCGCGAAGAGGACCAGCAGGACGGGGAGGGCGGCGGTGGCGGTCTGGGCGGACAGATAACTGGAACCCCAGACGAGCGCGACCAGCAGGAGTACCGCATCGGTACGGCGGGCGTCGGACACCTGCCTACCGTGCACCGGGACGCCACTGAAGCCCAGAGCCACTTTCTTCAACGATCTTTTAGCAGTCCTACAGAGTCCATCTACACTGAGCAGGTGGACGAACGGCAGTTGCGGATCCTGCGGGAGTTGGGCGAACTGGGCAGTGTCACGGCGGTCGCCGAGGCACTGCTGGTGACACCCTCGGCGATCTCGCAGCAGCTGCGGCTGTTGCAGCGTTCGATCCCGGTGCCGCTGACCGAGCGGGACGGGCGGCGCCTGGTGCTCACCGACGCCGGGCAGGCCCTGGCGGGCGCGGCCGTGGAAGTGGAGACGGCGCTGGCACGCGCGCGGCACACGGTCGAGGAGTTCGTGGACCGGCCGGACGGCGAGGTGTCGGTGGCGGCGTTCCACAGCGCGGGCGCTGCCTTCTTCCCACTGTTGCTGCGCGCTTTCGCGGGCCCCGGCCACCCGGTGCTCGCGCTCGCCGACGAGGACGTCGCGCAGGACGACTTCCCGCGGCTGACCCGCGAGTACGACGTGGTGCTGGCCCACCGCCTGGACCACGCCCCGCCGTGGCCGCGCGCGGTGACCGCGACGACGCTGCTGCGCGAACCGCTCGACGTGGCCATGCCCGCCGACCATCCGCTCGCCGCCAAGCGACGGCTGACCCCGGGCGACGTGGCCGACGAGCCGTGGATCGCCGTGCACGAGGGTTTCCCGGTCAGGGCGACCATCGAGGCGATCGCCGCGGCGGCGGGGCGACGGCTTCACCTGGCCCACACCATCAACGAGTTCTCGGTGGCGGCGGAGGCGGTGGCCGCGGGCGGCGGCATCGCGCTGATGCCGCGCTGGACGACTCGTCCGCATCCCGCGCTGGTCCTGAGGCCCCTCACCGGGGTGCAGGCGAGTCGGCACATCGACGCCCTCTGCCGCCCGGAACGCACAGCCCGGGGAGCGGTCCGGAGGGTTCTGACCGAACTACGCCACGCCGCGCGAACCATCAAGGACCGTGACGCCGACGGCAAGGTGACGCCCCAAGGGGCGCGGGGAACTGCGCGACCAGCCACATGAGGCCCGCAGTCGCACGAAAACGTCACGCACCGAGCCAGTAGGCGCTCAGAACGGATACCACCGCACCCGCTCGTCCCCGTCCCGCAAAGACGCCACCCGCCGCTCGAACTCCGCCCGCGCCTTCGGATTGCTCGGCGCGTGCTGCGCCACCCACGCACAGCTCGCCGTCTCCCGCGCACCCCGTAGCACCGAACAGCCCGCCCACTCCCGCACATCCCACCCGTACACATCGGTGAACGAGCCGTACGCCTCGGCCGGCAGGCCATAGCGATCGTGGGACAACGCCATGACCACCAGATCGTGCTCGCGCAGGTCGGCGGAGAAGGTCTCCAGGTCGACCAGGACCGGCCCGTCCGGACCGACATGGACGTTGCGGGGGAGCGCGTCACCATGAATCGGCCCCGGCGGCAGCTGCGGCACCAGCGCGGCCGCGGCCGTCGCGAACCCGTCGCGGCGCTCGCGCAGATACGCCGCGTCGGCCGGGTCGATCGCGTCGCCCGCCAGGCGCAGCCAGCGCTCCACGCCACCCAGCAGCTCGCGGGGCGGGAGCGTGAAGGAGGGGGAGGGCAGGGCGTGGACGGACCTGAGCAATTCGGCCAAATCCTGGGGTTCGGCGGGCCGTACCGGGTCGGGCAGCCGGTGCCACACGGTCACCGGGTGCCCCTCGACCAGCAGCGCCTCGGGCTCGGCGGCCCGGACGGCGGGCACGCCCGCCTCCTCCAGCCATGCCGCGATGTCGAGTTCACGGGCGGCGCGGTCGAGGAGTTCGGCGTCACGGCCCACCTTGACGGCCAGGTCACCGGCGGCGAACACCGCGTTCTCGCCCAGGGCGAGCAGTCGCGCCTGCCGCGCCGGGCCGGGCAGCACACCCGCCGCGGCCAGTACCTCCCGTGCCCGTGCCTCGTCCATGCGTCCGCCTCCGTGTCCGTCCTCGATGTGCCGGATGCGGCGGTTCGCCCCGCGTCCGGCGCCGCACACGCCGTCGAGTTCCCGCCATCCGTCGGTCAGTCTCGCATTCGCACAGGTCGGACCGTGTGCGAGGTGCCTTGACGGTGCACAGGGCCTTCACGACCATGACGGGGGCCCGCAGGGGCCGGGCCTGTCCGACGAACCCTCGCCGCGAGCCGCGCGAAGGAGCCGATCACGTGACACTGGTGACCGCGACGAAGACGAAGCGGTCGGCGCAGGGCGCGCGACGCGCCGACGGGGGCCGACGGCCACCGGACCACGGGGCCTGGTTCCTGGTGCTGCCCGCGCTGATCCCGATCCTGGTGCTGAGCGTCGGCCCCCTGCTGTACGGCATCCTGCTGGCCTTCACCGACGCCCAGTCGGGCCGCACCCGGCCCACCCAGTGGATCGGCGGTCTCAACTTCCGGGACCTGTGGCACGACACGCTGTTCTGGGAGTCGTTCCGGATCGGCCTGGTCTGGGCGGTCGGGGTGACGGTCCCGCAGTTCCTGCTCGCGCTCGGCCTCGCCCTCCTCCTCAACCAGGAGCTGAAGCTGCGCTGGCTGGCCCGCGCTCTCGCGATCATCCCGTGGGCCATGCCGGAGGTCGTGGTCGGCGTGATGTGGCGGCTCGTCTACAACCCGGACGCGGGCGTCCTCAACGAGACCCTGCGCGACCTCGGCCTCGGCGACGGCCGCGACTGGCTCAGCGGTCTCGCGACCGCCCTGCCCGCGGTGATCGTCGTCGGCGTCTGGGCCGGCATGCCGCAGACGACGGTCGCCCTGCTCGCCGGCCTGCAGAACACCCCCCGCGAACTCCACGAGGCGGCCGCGATGGACGGCGCCGGCGCCTGGCGGCGCTTTCGGACGGTCACCTGGCCGGCCCTGCGGCCCGTCGCCCTCGCGATCACCGCGCTCAACTTCATCTGGAAGTCGGGGGATTGCGACCCTGTAGCGCTCCGACCTGCGGGTTCCTAGATCCCAGTCCCCCAACTGGGAAACGAGTGGGAAACGAACTAGCTTTTCGTTCGCCTCAACCGCTCCTGCAGACCGTCCCAACGCTCCTGCAACGACTTCATGATGGCACGCTCCATCGGCACCGTCACGCTGCTGTACACGCCCTCGACACCCGGCACCTCGTGGCCCATCCGGGACTCCACCGCAAACTTGCTGTGCCCGTCCTCGTCCAGCCAAGCCTTGTGTCCATGCCGCAGCAGATACAGCCGCTTGCCTTTGAAAGACGGCACGTCCGGCATCGCTGCACGGTCCCACCGCGGCTGACGCGACTTGCGCTCCTCGGCCCCGTCAGCGATCGGCCGCCAGTACCTGTAGTCGAAATTTACCGCGCCCAGGCTGCCGCCCTGGATCGCTGGGAACACCCACCGATGGTCGTGCGAGGCGAGCAGCTGCTCGAGCATCTCCGCAAGGAACGGCGGGACCACCAGGCTCCTGTAGCTCTCGTACTTCGGCGGGAAGAACCGCAGCTCACTCTCTTCATACTGAACTTGGCGTTCAACACGGATCGCCGGCATGCGCTCGCCGCCCTTGCCGTAGCGCTCGAGGTCTTCCTCGTACCGCTCTTCCTCGTCCGGATCGGGCCGTGGGTCGGAGGCGGGCCAGTTCGGGTAGCAGTACTCGCGAGTGAGCCCGTACAACTCCGCCGGCCGCATCCCGGTCATCGCCATCGTCCACATGAAGACGTAGCCGGCCTGCCCGAAATAGGTGCGCGCGTTGCGGGCGAGCTGCTCCACGGACTCGGGGGTGACGTCCTTCTTGCGCTCCTTGGCCTTCTTCTTGAACTTGCCTCGCCGTCTGGTGCGTTCGACGGGGGAGGTCTTGAGGAGGCGGGGCACGGCGTCGTCGAGGATCATGCCGAAGACCATCATCACGTTCTTCGCGCTGCCGGGCTTCTTGAGGGCGCCGTTGACGTACTTACGGAACGCCCGGTAGGCGAGGACGTCGATGTCCTTGACCGCGGTGTTGCGCTTCTTGAAGTACGGACGGATGTGATTCTCGATCACGGAGCGGTAGCCGCGCTCCGTGAGGTGGGCGTGGTCCATGGCGGCAAGCCAGTCGTCGAGCCAGTCCGACATCAGGGTGGCGCCGTCACGATTGGAGACGCTGCTGCCCTGCCGGATCTCCGACATTTTATCGAGGCCGTGGTTGTAGGCCTCGTCCTCGTCGGTGAAACCGCCTTTGGACTCGAAGCGTTTGCGGCCGTCGTCGTGGTATTCGCCGGTCCACCACTTCACGCGGCAGGTTCCGCCGCGCCACTCGGTGTACACGTCACGTGCGCGTCTGGCCATATCGCCCCCTCAGCGTGCGGGTGGTGCGCGGTGGCCCGGCAGGCACCCCTGCCACCGAGACTCCGCGCCACCCATGATCTCAGCCATCCTGCCCAAGAGGGCAGAAGCGGCAGCGACCGCATTCACCACCGAGGTCCCGCACCAACTCCGCCATGGAGGCCTGCAGGTCAGGCCGTTCGCGAATCTGGCGTGGAACCACGCAGACGATCCCTTCATCGGTGCGGACCGCTGTCCCTTCGAACTTTGGCCCGTAGTCGACTATGAGTGCGTCTTTTTGCTGCATGACTCCCCCTATGTCGCTTGGTAGGGAGCCTCCGAGGACGTGTCTCGACTGTGCCACGTCCTGTGTCTTTTGGGACTGGTTGGGACCAAGTGAAGTGTGGAGAAACGGTAATTGAACGGTAAAAAGCAAATGGTTGTACGGCATTCGGCTGAACTTCAGCTAGATCAGCCCGCGTTCCCGCAAGTCACGCACTACGCGCTCACTCATCTCCCGGATCTCCTCGACAGAGGTCCCCTTCGCCGTCGCGATGAGCGCCAGTTGGACAACATCCCGCGCCTCGGCGTCGAGAACCTCCGGCGGCACCGGCGACTTCTGGCCTTCCGGGTTTCCCGTGACCTCATCGGCCGGAACCGGTTCGCCGCCCTCTAGGACGCTGAGGCAGCTGCCGGGCGCCCAATGCAGCAAGCCGTCGATCTTCACGTAGTTGGTCTCACGGATGGACTGCCCCTTCTCGACGCGCTGCCACGTGCCCTTGGAGGTGCCGGCCGCTTGCGCGTTGGAGTCGTTCAGGGCGAGGCCCAGGTCGGCGCGGCGTCGGCGGGCCGCCGTGGCGAGCCTCTTCAGGTCGACATCGGTAGGGGAAGGCATGGCCTCATCTTGGCAGGACTGGCGGGGACCAGCCAGGACTAGGCCTTACTTAGACCCAAAAGTGACCCCCGGTTTCCCCAGCTCAGAGGGCTAGTGGGGGTAGCTAATGGCAACAGATGGCTATTCGAGGCCATCTATGGCTAGACACCGTGGGCATCTATGGGTAAGTTCTGGGCATGGCACAAACCCCAACCACCTTCGAGGTGGACGGGACGGCTATCTGCACCAGACGCATGAACGCGGGGATGGACGTCCAGCAGCTCGCCGACAAGGTCGGCATCACCGCCAACTACCTCCGAAAGGTAGAGCGCGGCGACCGCCCCCGCATGAGACCTGGCCCCTACCAGGCACTCAGAGCCGCCCTGAACGCGAACGAAGACGAACTCCTCCGCACCCCCCACCCGAACCCCCCAGAAAGGAAGTGAAGTGAACACCAAGCAGTCCCCGACCCCCACGGCGGACATCAGCGCCCTCGAGTTCTACAGCCTCCCCCAGGTCGCGGCGATCCTCCACGTCAGCGTCCGCACCGTTCGTCGCTACATCGCCAGTGGCCTCCTCGGCTGCAGCCAGGAGAAGCCGGGTGCCGCCATCCGGGTCAGCGCTGAGGACATTGCCGCCTACTACGCGGCCACCCGGCGCGGTCCGGCCAGTCGGCGACGCCGCTCCGTCCCCGTCGCCGCCTAGTGCGGCCATGGCCCCAACCGCCGGGGGTCAGAGACCGGCAGCCGGGGCCCCGCGGCCTAGCCGCGCGATCCACCCCTCACGAACCTCACGAAACGAAAGGGGCTTCACGGATGCCTCAATCCTCTCAGACCACCGGGACCATGACGGTCCGGGTGTGTGACCGCGGCTCTGGCCGCGACTACGTCGGCGTCAGGATTCGCCGGGTCACCATCTCGGACCGCTGCCCGCAGTGCGGCGGCCCGCGCGGCGTCGACACGATCCGCAACCACAACTTCCACGAGGACGGCGACTGGCTGTCCGTGGACCGCTGGACTAACCCGTGCGGCCACGTCGACATGTACTCCGCCGTGCTGGCCGAGGCCCGCGCCGTACAGACGGGCGGTGCGTCATGACGGACCGTCTGTCGCCGCAGCGCAAAGCCGAGATCGCTGCCCGTGCCGAGCGGCGTATGGAGAAGTGCCGCAAGCGGGACCGGGTCAGCCTCGCCGACCTGGAGTTCATGAAGAACGACGTGCTGGAGCTCGCCGCCGAGCTGGCCGCGTACCGCGCCCTCGACCTCGGACACCCCGACGGCCGCGTCTCCGCATCCTGCGACAACCCCGAGCACCCCACCTGGCTCCGCGCTCCGGGCGACAACCGTGGCTGCCCCTGGTGCCGCATCGCCGAGCTGGAGAGCGATGGCCACCTGACCGTCGCCGATGTCGTCGCCTGGCTGATCAAGAAGGCTTGGGAGTATCCGACCGCATCGGCGCGCCAGGAGAAGGTATCGGACGCGATCGCACGGCTGGCGAGCAAGGTTTCGCGCGGCGCCATCCGGCCCGACAACCTGAACACCACGGCACAGCCGGACGAGATCGAATACGCCGTGCGGATGCCCGGCAGCAAGGACGTGTGGCCGCGCAAGGAGTTCCGCATCGGCCACTGGGAGAAGGTCCTTGCCGACGGCGGGGTCCTGATGCAGCGCACGATCGTGCGCACCCCGTGGGTTGAGGCGCCGAACCAGTGCCCCGGCTTCGAGGGCAACCCGGTAGCGCCGGACCTGTGCGCTGGCTGCGGTGAGTCCAGCGACGACCACGGCAAGGCGGTGGCGTCGTGACCAGCACGATGGAGTGGATCCGCCGCACCTACGACGTGCCCGCCCGGCACGGCATGCGCATCGAGTACGACGGCAAGCCCGCCACGATCGTCGGCACCCGCGGCCCGTACCTCGCCTTCCGCATCGACGGCGAGAAGCACATCGCGGCCGACCACCCGACGTTCCGCATCGTCTACCCGGCCGTGCCCGAGCCTGCCCGGCCGCGCGGCTGGTGCAAGCACTGCATGCAGGACCGGGCCATGACCGCAGACGGAGTGATGGGCCGCCACCACTGGAGTGGCCGCGACTACATGGGGTCCCGCACCTTCCGCTGGTCCAAGCCCTGCCCCGGTACCGGCAAGCCCCCGTGGAAGCCCGTCCGCAACCAGACCCACCCCGGCGAGCAGCGGGAGGTGTCCGCATGACCGCCGACGACGCCCTGGTCCGCGCCCGCGAGTTCATGGGTGGCGCGCTGCCGATGCCGTTGGGTTCCGACCGCTGCTACCGGCCGGCCCCGAAGCCCGAGGACGCCGAAACGCCGCTGGCCGTTCTGGAGCAGCAGCTCGCCGACCTCCGCGTCCACGCCCTGCAGCACCTCGCCGAGCGCGGCCTGACCCCCACCGGCGACCACTGGGAGCAGTGGCACGCCTTCCTCGACATCGACCCCGACCTGCGGGGCCGCAACTACCAGGAGGCGTTGTGACCGCTCGAATTGTCGGCGGCGTGACTGTCGGCCTCTCCGACGGCCCGATCCGTACCGCATACGACCGCAGCGAGATCGACGGCAGGCAGGCTGCCCGCCTCGTCATCGGCGAAGGCCGCGACCAGGTCTCCATCTACGTGACCGACTCCCCGGCGGAGACGCTCGCCCAGCTACAGGAGGCAGTCGCCGAACTCACAGTCTGGGTGCAGCGGCAGCAGATGCTGCACGGCCTGCCTGAGGTGGCGTGAGATGACCACCGACCTCGACGGAACCGTCATCAACCTCGACCGGGCTCTCACCGCCCTGGACGGCACGCGCTGGCTGTGGACGTTCGACCACACCGACGCCGGTGAGCCGCTCATGCTGCGGCTCGACGCCCGCAGCGCCGCAGTCCTGCCCCTGCCGGACGTGTACGCCAGCCGCGGCCCGCTCATCGCCGACCGTCAGCCCACCACCGCCGCCATGTACCGGCAAGTCCTGGAAGCGGCATGACCGCCCCGCCGGCTGTGGACACGGACTCGCTCGCCGAGATCTGCCGCCTCACCCGGCGGGTCACCGATCTGGAGCAGCAGGTGGCCGCCGCCCGAGAGCGCAACCACCAACTCCGCACCGCCCGCGACTTCGCCGACAGCGTCGCCGCCGGATACGTCACCCCACTGGAGGGGCCGTGAGTACTACCACCGCAGACACCGCCGTTCAGGCCGCGGATGTTCTCGACAAGGCCGCCGAGCACCTGCTGGAGGTTGGCCTCCACAAGGGCTACCTGTACGACGAGGAGCAGGCCCGGGAAGGTCTCGCCCTCACCCGCTGCAAGGTCGACGCGGTTGGTGCGATCCTCGCCGCCGCCTACGGGCTGCCCCGCTACCCGGCCACCGAACCGGTCACCAACGTCACCGACATCGCCCTCGGCGCGCTCGAAACGCAGGTCGGGGCGCCGCCGGTGATCTGGAACGACGCCACCGAACGCACCGTCGACGAGGTCTTCGATGCGCTCACCGCCACCGCGGCCCACCTTCGGGAATCGGCGTGATGCGCGGCACGGGCCGGCGCCGGGCCGGGGAGGACAACGTGCGGCTGCGGCAGCTGCTGCGGAATGTGACCGACGACCTCGTCTGGCATCGCCGCCGCCTCATGGCCGTCACCGCACGCTGCCGCGCGCTGAGGGCGCAGGCGGAGATCGCCGACGGGCAGCGGATCCTCGCCGAACAGCTCATCGCCCGCCAGACCGCCCAACTCATCGCCCTCGACACCGAGAACCAGCGACTGCGCCGCCAGGTGAAGGCCGCCTCCGACGACACCGTCGAAACGCCGATCGTCACCGCGGCCCGACTCGCGGGGGTGGCGTAGATGGCGATCTCTCTTCGAAGCGAGCCCATCGACTTCAAGGTCGGGGATCGCATCGTCGACAGCCGGTGCGGCGCCTCCGTTACCGGCACGGTCACCGCGGTCCGAGGCGGGTCCGTCTACTACCGCGACGGCTGCATGGGCTGCCGGGACGGCGCCCACCACCGCACGCAGGCCAACTTCTCCACCACCAGCAAGGCGTAGGCGCCAGGACTGGCGCCTACCCACAGGCCGGCCAGGCGGAAATCCGTCCCGCCACGGCCGGCGCCCAAGAAGAAGCCCCGAGCGCTAGAGACGCCCGGGGATCCGACACCAGCATCCCATGGAGGGATCCCGTGACCACCACAACATCCGCCGTCGAGCGGGTCGCCGCGATCCGCGCTGAGGCCGCAAGGCTCGGCGAGGACGTCACCGGCCTGACCGACACGGAGCTCCTGCTCCGCCAGATCGACCAGGCCTGGGCCGAGTCCCGCCGCCACGAAAACAACCACAGCAGCCTGCTGCAGGACCAGGTGAAGCGTGAACGCTCCACCCGCGCCGCGGCCCGCCGTGCAGCCGTCGAGGACCGCATCGCCTGGGCCGGCATGTACCTGGCCAACCTGGTCGGCCAGTCCGCGCACAACATCAACGCGGTCATCAACCGTGCGGCCGAACTCCCCGACGGGCGCGTGCCGGTCGAGCAGGCCCGCGAACTGAAGACTGCCGCCGAGCGGGCCAAGTGGATGATGTCCGGTCTCATCGGCCACCGGCAGGACCAGTTCGACAAGGCCCGACGCCAGAGCGAAGGCATCCAGCTGGTGGAGAAGCAGCGCGACGAGATCTGGCGGCTGCGTTCCTTCATCTCGGCGCAGGGCGAGCGGCTGCACGCCGAGTACGGCGGCAGCGGAACCCGCGAGAACGGCTGGCGCTGCGAGTGCACCGGCTGCGAGCTGATCCGCGCCATGGACGACGTGCCCGCCGAGCAGGTAGTCGAGCCCACCCCCACCCCTTCTACGGCCACGGCCGCCTGATCCCGCCAGGAGATTCCGATGCAGCAGGAACAGCTCGCCCTCTTCGGCGACAACGACGTGACCGGCAGCGGCCAGCTCTACCCGTGGCCGACCGTCGACGCGGAGCCCGAGCCCGAGACGCCGACCGTGAACCCTGACCAGCTCGCCTTCGACGACGAGATCGACAAGGACGCAGCCTGATGCGCCTCACCATCCCGCAGCCCGAGCTGGCTGCGGCGACGAAGTGGATCGAGCGCGGTCTGCCCACCAATCCGCTCTACCCCGTGATGATGACCATGCGGCTCCAGGCCACTGGTGGACGCCTGATCATCTCCGGCTGGGATGGCGACACCGCCCTCCATGCCGATCTGGACGCCGACGTCGAAGAAGAGGGCGTCGCCCTTCTGCCGGGGAAGTTCCTGAAGGGCGTCGTCGATGCCCTGCGCAAGAACGATCTGACGATCGAGTGCCGCAGGGGACAGGGAATTCTGACTGCCCCGGGAGTCCGGATCGACATCCGCCCCAGCGACGCCGGCCAGTGGCCGACGTTGCCCTCCGCCCCAGCGGTTGCCGGAACGGTGGACGGACCGGAGTTCATGCGGGCCTTCAGCCGGATCAAGCCCGCCTCGGTGAAGCCGAGCGAGGACGAGGTCAACGACCTCTCCGGGGTGGGCAGCGTGCGGCTGGTCGCCTCGGACGGCGAGCTCAGGATGGCGACCACCGACCGGTTCCGGGTCGGCCTGGAGGCCGTTGCCTGGGCGCCGGCCACTCAACTTGGGGACGCGTTCGCGCTCGTGCCGACCCAGGCGATCGAGCGAGTGCGGCCGTTCGCCAAGGGCCGGCTCACGCTCGCCCTCCCCGAGAACGGGGTGGGCACGGCCGGCCTGAGCGGAGAAGGGCACGAGGTCGTCACGAAGCTGTCGATCCCGAAGACCTTCCCGAACGTCGACCGCGCAGTACCGCAGAAGATCATGGCCAGCGCCCACCTGGAGGCGAGCGAGCTGATTGACGCGGTCCGCACTGTCTCGATGGTGAACACGAAGATCACGCGCCCGGTCTGGCTGCGCTTCGACGGCGAGAGCGTGGCCGTCTCGGCGAACGACCTGGACACGGCCGAGGTGCGGATCGACGCCCGACTGGACGGCGATGTCGGCGAGTTCGAGGTCCCATTTCGCGGCTATTTCCTGACCGACGGGCTCGCCCAGGTCGAAGGCGCCGTGCGGATCGACTTCAGCGGACCGAAGCATCCGGCCCTGCTCCAGGGCGCCGAGGGCGGCACCTTCCGGTACGTCGTCCTGCCGATCGGCGATCCCGGCAAGGCGTCCGCCGGCTGACCAACAACCACAGACCGCCGCGTCGAGCAGCCCTTCCCCCAAGGCGACTCCGCGGCACCCAGGGCGGCCCGCCCCCTCCCCCTCGGGCGGGCCGCCCCCACCAACCACACCCGAAAGCAGGTCTCATGAGCACCAGCAGCACCAGGAAGCCCGCAACTCCGCTGGCTTTCGTCGACACCGAAACGACGCACCTCGACCCGCGCTCCGGCGATGTCTGGGAGATCGCGGTCATCCGCCGCCGCATCGACGGAGTGGACAGCGAGTTCGTCTGGCAGGTCCGGCCCGACCTCACGACCGCAGACCCCGAGGCCCTGAAGATCGGCCGCTTCGAAGAGCGGTTCGCCATCCCTGACGGGTGGGACGCTCTTGAGTTCATTCCGTCCGGCCCGCCGATGCGGTCGCTGATCCCCGAGATGTTGTTCGACCTGCAAGAGGCGCTGTCCGGCGCGATCGTCGTCGGATCGAACCCCGGCTTCGATGTCGCGTTCCTGACCAAGCTGCTGCAGGCCCACGGCCGCAAGCTGCCCTGGCACTACCGGCCGATCGACATCGCCACCCTGGCCGCCGGCTACATCTACGGCAAGGACCGCGAGTTCATGCTGTGGAACGACCGCCCTTTCTCTTCCCATTGGGTATCGCGCGAGGTGGGCGTCGAACCGCCCACCAAGGAAGTTGCGCACACGGCTCTCGGCGACGCCCGCTGGGCCCGCGACGTGTACGACGCCGTCACCGGCAGCCGGGCCGACGCCCTGGATGATGCCGCGTGACCGCCACGGTCGAAGCGCCGGCCGAGGTCGAGCCGGGCGTGTACGACAACGTCGACGCCGAGATCTACCACGCCGACCCCGTGCCCGGCGGCAGCCTCTCATCAACCGGCGCCCGCAAGCTCGCTACGGAATGCCCAGCCGCCTTCAAGCACTGGCTCGACCACCCCGAGCCGAGCAAGAAGGAATTCGACTTCGGCACTGCCGCCCACAAGGTCGTCCTCGACGACGGGCCCGAACTCGTCCTCGTCGAGCGCGACATCTGGAACACGAACGAGGTCAAGGAGCAGGTCAGGAAGATCCGTGCCGCTAAGAAGATCCCGCTCAAGCAGCGCGACCTCGACAAGGTCCACGCCATGGCCAAGGCCTTGCGCGAACACCCCGAGGCCGCACAGCTACTGGAGCCCGGCAGCGGCATCGCCGAACGCACGATCATCTGGAACGACCGCGGAGTCTGGCGCCGCATCCGCATCGACTGGGCCCGCCACGACGGAACCCTCGTCGACTACAAATCCTGCCGCTCCGCCAACCCGTCGAAGCTGGCCAACCACCTCTTCGAATACGGCTATCACCAACAGCAGGAGTACTACCGCGACGGCGCCCTGGAGTTCGGGCTGACCGAGCTGGTCTGCCCGTTCAAGTTCATCTTCCAGGAGAAGGAACCGCCCTACCTGGTCTCGGTGATCGAGCTCGACTCGACCGCCTGCGGCATCGGCCGCCACCTCAACGAGGTCGCCCTCAACACCTACGCCCTCTGCCGCAAGAACGGCGAGTGGCCCGGCTACCTGCAGACCCCGCTCATCTCGCCGCCCGCCTGGCTTGAGCGCCAGTACCGCTAGGAGAACCCGCATGTCCCAGCTCGGCAAGCCCGTCCAGACCGGCCGTCAGTCTCAGCCGCAGACCGACGAGTACAGCGACAACCTGTTCACCTTCAGCCCGGCCACCAAGGACGGCGCCAAGGCCCGCATCTCCATCCAGGGTCCCTCCGGGTCCGGCAAGACGTGGACCGGCCTGTCCATTGCCAGCGGACTGGCGGACGGCGCGCGCTTCGCCGTCATCGACACCGAGCGCGGCGCCGCAGCCCTGTACGTCAACGACCTCGCAGCCCAGTTCGACATCCTCCCGATGCGCCGCTTCGACCCGCGCAACCTGCCCAAGGCGCTGGCCGCCGCAGCGCAGGCCGAGTACCCGGTCGTGATGGTCGACTCCCTGTCGCCCTTCTGGAACGGCCCGGAAGGAACCCTCGACCAGGTCGAAAAGGCCGCCAGCAAGTACGGCGGCAACAAGTTCGCCGGCTGGAAAGACGGCGGCGAGATCCAGACCGAAATGATCGAAGCGCTCATGGCCTACCCCGGCCACGTCGTCGTGACCATGCGCTCCTCGATCAAGTGGGTGCTCGAAGACAACGAGCGCGGCAAGAAGGAGCCCGTCAACAAGGGCATGCGCGCCGAGCAGCGCGAAGGCATCGAGTTCGAGTTCGGCGTCGCCACCGAGATGAACCAAGACAACCAGCTGCGCTTCATCAAGAGCCGCTGCCCCAGCTTCCGCGGCGTCCACCTCGACCAGCCCGACGGGGCCCGCGACATCGCCAAGCCGTACCTCGACTGGCTCCGCGACGGCGCCAAGGACATCGACGTCACCGCCTGGATCGACACGGCAAGCGACGAAGAAGCGACCGCCGAAGGGCTGCTGAAGCTCTACCGCGAAGTCGAAGCGGCCAGTGCGCTCGCCACCCCGCTCATGCACCCCCAGACCGGCCAGCCGACCAACCTCGGCGCCTTCATCAAGGAGCGCGGCATCGCGCTCAAGAACGCCCAGCAGTAGCCACCCCGTTCGGCGGCCGGCCGCACCCGTAATGCGGCCGGTCGCCACCAGCCAAGGACATCACAGCCTCAAGGAGCCCGCCATGGCCCGCAAGCTCACCCCCGCCGAACGTCTCGCCTCCGCCGAAAAGGATCTCCTGCTGGAGGAGATTGCCGACCAGTCCTCGTGGGACCAGTTCCTCGTCGAGCAGGCCGTCTTCCATTTCGGTCAGCGCCACGACGAGTGGAGTTGTAACGACCTCCGCGACGTCCTGCCCGAGCTGGGCCACGGCTTCCTCGGCGCCGCCATCAACGCCCTGCGCACCGGCGGGATCATCCAGCACGCCGGTCGCATGGTGCCGTCCACGCAGGCCAACACGCACGGACACCGCATCTCCTGCTGGCAACTCAGCAGCAAGGGCCGGCAGATCGCTGCCGCTCGCCGGGCCGCTCGGGCTGAGCGGAGGGCCGACGCATGATCCCACTGAGCCTCACACCCGAAGAGATGCAGATCGTCCGAGAACGTTTTATGGCGAAGGTCAATCGAGGCCCTACCTGCTGGACATGGAAGGGGTTCGCGCAGACGCCCGGAGGTCGCGGCCGGATGCGGATCAAGAACCAGACGTACTACGCCTATCGCGTCGCCTACGCCCTTGAGCACGGCTCTCTGCCGGAGAACCTCAACATCTGCCATCGCTGCGACAACCCGGCATGCGTGAGGCCGAGCCACCTGTTCGCCGGCACACAGGCCGACAACGTCTCCGACATGGCTGCGAAGGGGCGTGGCAAGACGACGCCTCGATACAGCACCGCGCACCACCTGGTCACCGTTACCGACGACCAAGTCGCGTGGGCCATCGCCGCCTATCGCAGTGGACAGATGACCCAGGCAGCCATAGGCGAAGTCCTCGGCGTAGCGCAGCAGACGGTGAGCGACTGGGTGCACAGGAGGGTCCGAAACACCACCGACAAGGGCCGCGCCATAGCCGCCAAGCGCCAGGCCGCCCGCGCCGAGCAGGCGGAGGCCGCGTGATGGACCGCCTCCAGCACATCAACGGCGCCTGGTACGCGCTCGCCGTCCTCGCCGCCGGCGCCTGCATGACCCTCTGGTCCCTCTACCGCGAAAGGGGACGGGGATGAGCCCGATCGCCGACTGGTACCTCAACCAGCTCGCCACCCACGGCGTGGCCACCGTCCTCGCCGTACAGGGCACCGCACTCGCCGTCGTCTGGGGCGGCGCCTGGGCCGCCGTCGACGCCATCGAGAAGCGGCAACGCGCCCGTCGCAACCACCGACTCGAACTCCGCTTCAACCACCCCGGCGTCCGCGCCCACCACCTCGCCGCCCGAAAGGAGAACCGGCCGTGACCACCGCCGTCCGTGAAGCCCCCCACCACCACAAGCTCACCTGCTACACCGACTACGGCTGCCGGCTGCCGGCCTGCCGGGAGCGGTACAACGCCTGGCATCGCGAACGACGCAGCGCTCACGCAGCCAATGTCTGGGGCAACCTCGTCGACGCCGAACCGGTCCGCCAGCACATCGTCTGGCTGCAGTCCGAGGGCCTCACCCTCTACAAGATCGCCTACACCACCGGTTTGCCCCGGCAGGAACTCCGCGACTTCCTGGGCCCCACGCCCGGCAAGAAGCGGGGGAAGCGGCAGCGCACCAACCCTGAAACCGCCGCGAAGATCCTGGCCGTCACGCCGGACAACTGCCACAGCGGCACGGTCTCGGCAGTCGGCACCCAGCGCCGCATCCAGGCGCTCGCCGCCGCCGGCTGGCCCGTAAGGCGCGTCGCCGCCGAAGCCGGGATCAACGCCACCGACGCCACCCGGATCCTGCGACGCAAGGTCGTCCTCGCCACCACGGCCGCAGTCGTAGCCAGTGCCTACGAACGGCTCGCAGTAAAGAAGCCGGCCAGGGCCGGAGTCGCCCCGTCGATCGTCAAGCGCACCCGCAACTGGGCGGCAAAGGGCAACTGGCCCGACCCGAAGTACTGGGCCACTCGCATGGACGCCATCGACGACCCGCACTTCGAGCCTCTGTACGGCATCACCCGCCGCGAGCTGGTCGCCCAGGACGCGAACTGGATCATGCGGACCACCGGCCTCGACAAGACGGCCGCCGCCGACCGCCTCGGCGTCGACAAGAGCTACATCGAACACGCCTTCCGCGACCATCCCCAATACGCGCTGGAGGTGGCGGCGTGAGGAAGATGCTCCTCGACCTCTACTGCTGCCAGGGTGGGGCCACCAAGGGCTACGGCGACGCCGGTTTCAAGGTGACCGGCGTCGACAAGGACCCGCAGCCCCGCTACTGCGGCGACGCCTTCCATCAGGCAGACGCCGTCCGCTTCGTCCTCGACCGGCTCGACTGGATCCGGCGCGAGTTCGACTTCATCCACGCCAGCCCGCCCTGCCAGTTCGACTCCGACTGCCAGCGCATCATGCGCAACGACCACCCCGACCTCATCGAACCCACCCGCGAAGCCCTCGAACTCACCGGACTGCCCTACGTGATCGAGAACGTCAGCGGGGCCCTGCCCAAGCTGAAGCAGCCGGTCGAGCTGTGCGGGCTGATGTTCGGTATGAGCCGCACATACCGGCACCGCTACTTCGAAGCCGGCGGCGGCTGGACCCTCCCGCAACCGGACCACCCGGAACACACGGCACCCCAGGTCAAGATGGGACGCCCCGCCCGCGACGGCGAAGTCATCCAGGCCATCGGCAACTTCTCCGGCGTCGGCATCGTGCGCGCCGAATGGGACGTGCCGTGGATGAACCGCGACGGCATCCGCGAAGCCATCCCCCCGGCCTACTCCCGCTATATCGCCGAGCAGTTCCTTGCCTGGCGACGGCAGGAGGTGGCCGCGTGAGCGCCGACGCCTACCTGATCATCCTCTGCGATCAGTCCGGCTGCGAGCGACCCGAAGGGCACTGGCCAGTCCGGTTCGAACCGCACACGCATCGGGAGCTGCGCCGACTCCTCGAGGAAGACCGCGGCTGGCGACGCACCCGAGACGGCCGCGACCTCTGCCCCGACCACGCCAGCCAGAAGCCCGCCTAGCCCGCATACGACAACGGCCCCGCACACGCGGGGCCGAGGAGGAGGAGACGTGACGTCAGTCGTCGGAGTCGGAGTCGGTGCGCTTCGTGGACGTGCGCCGAACGACGATCTTGCGCTTCGGGCGGTCCTCAAGGTCGTCCACTTCGAGGACGCGCTCCTCGCCGAGAGCTTCCAGGGCGCGCTCGTAGAAGTCCATGCCTACCAGGACGGCGACGCGCTTGCCGCGGGACGTCAGGACGGTCGTCTCGTCGTAGTAGCGGGCCTTCTCGATCGCTTCGGCGAGCGAGTTGCGGAAGTCCGCGATCTTCTCCTGGCTCTCCTTCTTCGTAGCGCTCATGTCGGGAGTGTACCTCATGACCATGGTGTACATGAGCGCGATGACCGCTATGATGTACACGAACAAGGGATCCGTTGGGCCAACTTTCTCCGCGAAAGCTCCAGCCCAATTCGTCACGCGTCACAAGTTCGCTTCCAAAACGAGGGACAAATGGCCGTCTCAAAGCGCCTCCGGTACGAAATCCTCCGGCGGGACAACCACGCCTGCCGCTACTGCGGCGCCACCGCTCCCGGGGCGAAGCTCAACGTCGACCACGTCATCCCGCAGGCCCTCGGCGGCAGCGACAAGCCGACCAACCTCGTCACCTCATGCGCCGACTGCAACGCCGGCAAGACCAGCAGCATGCCCAACGCCGAACCCGTCGCCGACGTCGACCAGGAAGCGTTCCGTCATGCCGCGCAGGTGAAGGACGACGAGAAACAGCGGCACGACACCATCGCCATCCACCTCTGCATGGTGTGGGAGTGGGCTCACGAGAAGACGGGCCGCACTCCATCGCAGCAGGACAAACGCTGGTTCATGGAGGAGACCTACAAGGTCCTCGCCTGCGGCTACTCGGGGCAGGTCGACCTCACCGAGCCCGCCTACAAGGCCGGGCTCCAGAACGCGCTGGACCTTCAGTCGTACATCGAACTGCCATGGAGGGAGGCCTCCACGGTCGACGGGCGCTTCCTCGCCACGCTCGATGCGATAGAGGCCTGGTCGAACGCCTGGAACCAAGCCGCGGAAGACCGTGACCCCTACCTGCGTGAAACGAGGGCGGTCGTCTCGGCCGTTCACAGACTGCTGGACGAAGGCCGGGCGCGCACTGACGTCACCTACGCCGCCCACCGTGCTGGCAGCGAGCTCCGGTTGGACGTCGAAAGCTTCCTGGATTCCGCTCCGGAGACGAGCAGGGGCGGGGTCATCTGATGCCGTGGGTCAAGCTCGACGACCGCTTCCCTTCCCACCGGAAGATCGCGCTGTTGTCCGACCGGGCGTTCCGGCTGCACGTCTCCGCCATGTGCTGGTGCGCCGAGAACCTGACGGACGGGCACATCAGCGACCGTGAGCTGGCGCTGGTGGCGAACGTCCGTGGCGTCAAGGCGACCGCTAAGCAGCTCGAAGAGGCCGGCCTATGGGACCGCGTCGACGGCGGCTGGGTCGTCCACGACTACCTCGATTACAACCCGAGCCGCGACCAGGTGCTTGCCGAGCGGAAGAAGAACGCCGAGCGGCAGGAGCGGTTCCGTCAGCGCAAGGGCGGCAAGCCGACACCCCCGTCTAACGGTTCGAGTAACGGCGGCAGTAACGGCGTTACTCACGGCGGGAAAACGCAGCCCGACGACACGACGGCGACACGAACGCAGCACGACGGCGACACGACGGCGACACGAAAAGGTTCAGCTTCACGGGGAAACGCGCAGGTCGAAGCGATTCGTAACGGCGTGACTAACGAGGTCCCGGCCCGGCCCGTCCCGTCAGTACCTACTGACGTAGGTACTGCTGCTAGCTGGGCAGCACGCAAAAACGGCTTCCCCGACGCTCTCCAACCGCTCGCCGAAGGACTGGCGGCAGCCGACCTCGGAGCGGTCGCTTGGGACATCCGCAAGTTCACCGACTGGGAGCGCATCCGCATCCAGGTCGAACGCCTCGGAGTCGACGTCATGGTCCGCTCCGCCGCCACCGCCGCACAGCAGCGCGGAGAGCCGGACAGCGTCACCGCCTGGATCGGCCGATGGGAATCCCTGCCCGATCCGCAGCCGACCGGCCGCGCCAGCCACCTCCGCGCCGTTCCCGGCGGCTGGACCGGCCCGAACCGCCCGCACCCCGCCACCGGTGCCGCTGCGCCCACTCCGACCGCCGACGAATACAAGAACGCGAGGCCCTTCTGATGACCTCTGCCGAAGAGCGGCGCGCCCGCCACGACGCCGCCCAAGCCGCGGCTCGCGCCGAGATCCGCGCGCAGACTCTCGACCGCTACCTGGTCCGCCGCCCGAAGTCCTTCACCGAGGACCATCCCGTCCGGCCCGAGATCGAGAAGTGGATCAGCGACTTCCTCGCCGGCTCCCACGCCTCACTGCTGCTGCTGGGCGAACCGGGCACCGGGAAGACCTGGCACCTGTGGAAGGTCGGCGAACTACTGATCCGCCGCGGCTGGTTCGGCCGCTACTACCTGGTCTCCGACTTCGAGTTCAAGGCTGCCGCGGACCGGCCCGTCAATCACGAGCGGATGCAGACCTGGCGTGAGGCCCCACTGATCGCCCTCGACGACCTGGGCGCCACGCAGCTGTACCCGTGGACGGTCGACGCGATCGCCCAACTGATCGATGCCCGCTGGCAAAACCAGCTGCCCACGTTGATCTCCACCAACCTGCCGACCCTCGAGCCGCTCGGCCCGCGCACTCAGTCCCGTTTCGCCGACGGCGGATCCACCTTCGCCACCTTCACCGGCACCGACTTCAGGAAGGCCTCATGACCCACGACGACGAGTTCCCGGCCGACGATGCATTCGACGGCAGTCCGGCCGCGCAGCCGCCGCCGTTCGACTTGGACGCCGAGAAGGCAGTCCTCGGCTCGATGATCCTCTCCGGCAACGCGCTCGAGGAGGTTGTCGAGATCCTTGAGCCGGAGCACTTCTACCGTCCCGGCCACGAGGCGATCTACCGGGCGCTCGTAGACCTCCACAACGAAGGTGCCGCACACGACCAGATCGCCCTCACCAACCGGCTCGAGCGGGACGGCGACCTGACCCGCTGCGGCGGCCACGGCTACCCGTTCGCCCTCGTGCAGGCCGTGCCCACGGTCGCCCACGCCGAGTACTACGCCGGCGTCATCCGCGAGAAGGCCGTCCTGCGGAAGATCCTCGCCGCCGGGAACGGTATGGCTCAGGGTGTCCACAGTCGCGAGCGTTCGCCTGACGAGATCATCCAGGACGCTTACGACACCCTCGAAGGGCTCGCCGGCCTCACCGACACCGGCGACGAAGACCTGTCCATCGGCATCGACATCATGGACACCGTCGCCGAAGTCGTCGACATCCGCGAACACGGGCCCAAGCTCGGGCTCCTCACCGGGTTCCTCGACTTCGACGCCCTCACCGGCGGCCTCCTGCCCGGCCAGTTCATCCTCATCGCGGCGCGTCCCGCTATGGGCAAGTCGGTGCTCGCGGGGGATTTTGCCCGCTACACGGCGATCCGCAACGACGTCCCCACGGCGTTCTTCTCCCTCGAGATGGGCCGCAAGGAACTCGAGAAGCGGTTCCTGTCCGCGCACGCCACGTACCCGCTGCACTGGATGAAGGCCAAGGGCCCGATCGATGACGGCAAGGTCATGGACTTGGTCGAGGCCGGCAAGGACATGCAGTCGTCGCCGCTGTTCATCGTCGCCGACACCGGCATCACCCTCGCGAAGATCCGATCGCACTGCCGTCGCGTACAGCGCCAGCACGGTCTCGGCCTCGTCGTCATCGACTACCTGCAGCTCATGAGCGGCGAGACGACCGGCCGCAACGACAACCGGCAGCAAGAGGTCTCCCGGATCAGCCGCGGCCTCAAAACCCTCGCCATGGACCTCGGCGTGCCTGTCGTCGCCCTGTCCCAGCTCAACCGCGGGCCTGAGCAGCGGCAGGACAAGAAGCCGATGGTCTCCGACCTCCGCGAGTCCGGATCGCTCGAGCAGGACGCCGACATCGTCATCCTCCTCCACCGCGAGGACGCCTACGACAAGGAATCCCCGCGCGCCGGCGAAGCCGATCTCATCGTCGCCAAGCACCGCAACGGCCCGACGGCCACGATCACCGTCGCCTTCCAAGGGCATTACGCCCGATTCGTGGACATGGCCCAGACCTGACCCGAAAGGAGAACCACCGTGCCCTACCTCGACACCTGCGACCGCTGCCTCACCGAAGACAGCCCCGCCATACCGCCCGCCAAGGTCACGCCCAACGGCCCCGGATCCGTCCTCGCCACGTACCGCTGCCCCACCTGTGGCCGCACCTGGACCTGCGGATGGGCCGACCAGGGCGAGGCCGCCTGATGACTGCCTGCCCGAATCCGACGAAGTCCCGGTACGCGACGCGGGCTGCCGCGGAGAACGCCGCCAAGCGTGTCGCGCTCCGCATCGAAGATCCCCTGAGCCCTTACGAATGTGTCTGCACCTGGTGGCATTTGACCAAGAACCAGCCCGAGCAGGTGCCCCAAGCTGCTGACGCATCCGGGCCGATCGTCGAACGCCTCAGGGCGATACCCGACATCGACTTCCGGGAGATCGTCGTCGCGGACGCCCGCGGTGAAGGCGACCTCGAGGAGCGGTGTGCGCTCCGGCACCGCCACAACCTCAAGCGCTGGCAGCGGCTCCTCGGGCAGCTGATGGCCGACGTTGAACAGCAGCTCCGTGACCGGCGCAGCGACAAGAGCCTCGCCGGGCACGACTGGCGGAAGAAAGCCACCGGCCACCGCGACAGCCTCCTCCTCCGCGCCACCGAATGCCGACGGCTACGGGCTGAAGCCCACGAGGAAATGCAGCGGCGCGACGACTCCCGCCGGCGGGATGCCGAAACCGCCGCGGCCATGGGCGCCACGGCGAAGGAGCTCCGGGCGAACGCGGGGGAGCTGGCCGTCGACCGGCTGATCAAAGCCCACCGCGACGAGTTCGAGCGCTACCTCGTCGAGGAGTTCCAGACGTTCGGCCTGGAAATCCCCGACCGGTTCGCCAAATGGGCGCGCACCACCACCGCCGCCTGACCTGCACCACCGACACCAAGGAGAACCCCGTGACCGCCGCCATCCAGCCCAAGGCCGAAGTCGGCCGCCGCATCGAATACCGCGTCCACCGCAGCACCGTCGACGACCGTGCGGACGTGTACACCCCCGGCGTGATCACCTTCGCCGCCGACCCCGTTGTGTGGGTCCGCCTCGACGGGCAGCGCTCCAACCTCCAGCTCCGGGCCGACCATGACGGGCTTCGCTACCTCGACGAGGTCGGCCCCGTCCCGGCTCTGCCCATGGGCCGCTTCCAGCCCGGCACTCAGCACCCCGGCATCGACTACGAGTACGGCGGCGTCCTGGTAGTCGAGTTCGACGAGGGCGACATGGCCGCGATCACCGGCGACCGGGACAGGGCCGAAGCCGCCGTCGCCACCTACCTGCGGGAGCACTGCGGCATCGACGACGAGACCGCCGTCAGCGACGAGCTGGCCGAGCTGAAGCCGCAGTGGGTGGTGTTTGAGTGGGAGCCCGAGGACGCCGAGTGTGCATGGCTCATGAACTGCGCCGACCAGGGCGACGAGCAGGCCCTGCAAGTCCACTACCTGCCCACCGCGTGAACGCCGCGACCCGGGCGCGCTGTTACCGCGCCCGGGTCTGGCCCGACCCTACCGACCGCCCCGGCCGCGCGTTGACCCGCGCCCGGGGGACCGGACACCCCGCCATCCGCCTGCTGGAGCCCTGATGCCCCGCCACTCGTGGCTGCCTCATCCGGCCGCCGATCCGCCGCCACCGGCCTCGTGCCCGTCTGGCGGCCCGCATTTCCGGACGGCTGCTCTGGCCCGCGCCGCGATCCCGGACGGTGTGCCGTCCCGCGACATTCCGACCCGCTGCCACTGCGGCCGATACCAGCTCACCGACCCGACCACCCGACCGGAAGGAACCCGATGACCGACCAGACCAGCCGCCCCGCCGAGGAACTCCAAGTCCTCGCCCCGCTCGCCACGCTGATCGAGAAGACGATCCGCGACACCCCGATCCGCATGGGCCCCGGCGGCACCGACGACCTGACCGCGCAGCTCACCGTGAAGACGTGCGTGTGGGTCGGCAAGAACGTCCTGCCCCGCACCGAAGGCATGGCCGCGTTCGTCGCCGACGTCGACGCCGAACGCCAGCGGCAGCTCGCCAAGTTCGGGGAGCAGCACCACCCCGACGGCACCGGCCTCCACCCCGAGCGGCAGAAGCACCTCGCCGACGAGGCGCGTGCCCTGTGCGAGCGTGCGGACCGGGACGGCTTCCTCGCCTGGTCGCACATCTTCTGGGAGGAGGTCCGGGAGGCGATGGCCGAGGAGGACCCGGCCGCGTTGCGCACCGAGCTCGTCCAAGTCGCCGCCGTGTGCGCAGCGTGGATCGCCGACCTCGACCAGCGCCCCGCCGTTCCCGCTGTTGTTGGTGGCGTGTCCGGGACCAACCAGTGACCGCGGCCGTGCCCGGCGAGGCGCCGTACTGCACCGGCGACCGCTGCGAGGACTGCACCCCGGACGAGGAGTGCTGCGAGGCGACGTGCGGCTGCTGCCCCCGCGTCGACGAGCACGACCACTGCCGCCTCGCCCCCGGCAGCGAAGAGGACTCCAAGTACTGCGACCAGCACGGCGAGGGCTGGCTGTTCGGCCGCTCGCCGGAAGCCGAGCGGATGTACGAGATCCTCCGCCGCGCCTGACCCCGTGCCCTCTGACCCATCGCCCCGAAGGAGAAACCCGACCATGCAGATCGACCCCGCCAGCAGCAGCAACATCCACGTCACGCTGGCAGCCGAGGAACAGTCGCCCACCGAGACCCTCATCGGCTCGATCACCATCCGCAGCGAAAGCGTCCAGCTCGACAACGGCGAGTGCCTCCGTGATCTGGCCGTCGGCGACAGCGTCGAACTGCGGCCCGACACCGGTCACGAGGGGCTGTGGATCGCCGCCGCCTTCCAAGGCGACTTCCAGGACCAGATCACTCTGCAGCACGCCGAGGTCGTCGATGACTGCGGCAACGACCCGGTGATCGCCTGCAAGTTCAGCGGCACGCGGCACGCGCACCCGGTCGATCTTGACGGCAAGGTCCGCCCGCGGCCCACCCCGTGACTACCCACGCAGGACCGGCCCGCCGCGCTGTTATCGCGTCCGGCCGGCGCCCCGAACCCTACGCACCGCGAGGAGCCGCATGAACACCAACCCGACCACCGACCGCCCGTTCCGCGAAGAACCCACCGAGGTCTTGCACGCCGCTCTCGGTCTCGCCAGCACCCACGCCGCTCAGGCCGCCCGGTTCCGTCCGGCGCAGCCCGGTGACGAACTGCCCGCAGTCGTCGGCCTCTTCCGCACCGAGCTCCAGCACCGAGGGGAACTGTGACCATGACCGACAACCAGACTCCGCCGTCCGCTGACGAGCAGCTGCCGCAGGTCGGCTGGTGGTGCTGGCGCGGAGACGACCACGGCCACCTCGCGACGCAGCCTTGCCGCAGCGACAACGTGCCCGTCCACGTGCCTGCCGAGTGGGCGGATGAGATGCGGGCGGTGATCCAGCGGATCGAGGACGGCGACGAGGACGAGGAGCAGCCGGACACCCGCGCTGCTGTGCCTGCCGCCGTACCGCCCACAACCCGGACCGCCACCGAGCGCCGCGCCCGGTACGCCGCCCCACTGTTCGAGATCATGCGGGGGAATGGCTGGGACGGTGAACGCACCGAGCTCGTGGACCGCGAGATGGATCTCGTGCTCGACGCCGTCATCACCGTCGCGGACGCCGAGCAGACCGAGCTGCGCCGTGAGCGTGACCTTGCCATCGCCCACGACCGGCAGCCCTACCCGACCGCGTGGGCCTACGAGCAGGCGTGCAAGACCCTGCACCGGAAAGAAGCGGCGATCGAGCGGGTGCGTGCGGTCGCCTGCGACCCCGACACCTACGAAGACCCTGCCGACGTCATCAAGAGCGTGCGTGCCGCGCTGGACGATCCGAGCCGTCTGGCCGACGAGGCGCAGCAGCCGGAGGAGCCTGCCGCCGAGTGCTCCGCGCAGCATCACGGCTTCGACGACGGCCGCCTGTGCATCCGGGCCGCGCAGCACCGTGGCGATCACATTGATGAGCGCGGCTACCACTGGTCCGACACCGTCGCCGTGTATCCGGTGGCCGACGGGACGTTCCGCACCGGGGTGCGCCCACACGCCGTCGAGGCGCAGCAGCAGCCCGACATCGAGACGCGGCCCGCGCCCGACGAGTACGAGCAGACGACCGGCCACCTGATCACGTGCTTCGCCGTAGCGGGCGGCAACCCTGACCCGGACTGCCCCTGCACCGCCGCGTCTGCTGGCGTGCAGACCGACGAGGAGGCCTGACATGGGCCACGACTTCGCGCCTGGCCTCCGCAGTCGGAAGGGCCGGGCGCCAATGCCGCCGGAGGTGCAGGCGGTCGCGGACGAACTGTCCCGGCGGGCCGCCGAAATGTGGGCGGATTCGGACGGCGAGCTGTCGATTGCGGAGGCGGTGGAGCTGGCCGCATTCCGAATGGGTGTTGAAGCACCGCAAACCGGTACAGAACTTGGGAGCGAGTCGTGACCGCAGATCCCCACCACGTCAACTCGGGCCCGAGAAGCGGCCTGAGCGCCCCTCTCGCCGCCTCAACCCCGCTCGCCGGTGCCTCGCGACGTCCGGAGGGCTCCTGCGGGCTTCTGGGGGGCGTACAGGGCTTCGGGGGTGCCCGATGACCCGTATCCCGATCCGCTGGCTGCCGGACGACGAGTCGGCCGCGATCCTCGCCGCCTACGCACGCCGCCGCGAACCCCTCCGGTCCGTCCTCCGGCGCGCGCTGAGGCTCCTCGCCCAAGCCGACGGGATCCTCAACGCCAGCGGGCGAGTACCGCGGCCCGGACCCGGGAGCCCGTCGTGACCGGCCCGTCCAGCACCCCGCGCGGCGAACGCCCAGGCCGGCCCGGCGCCAACTGGGAGACCGAACTCCGCCCGACCGGCGAGCAGTACCTGCCCGACGGCGCACCCGAACCCCGCCCCAACCGTGCCACCCGGCGCGCAGCCCGACGGAGGAAGCGATGAGCGGCGCCTACCTCGAACAGCTCCTGATCATCGTCGACCGTGCGGAGCGCGGCGTGATACTCCCCGCCGAAGCCGCCCGACTCCGCACCGCGATACGCGCCCTGCACGCCCAAGCCGCCCGCAACCAGCCGAAGGAGACCGCCGCATGACCGACCGCTACGAGCAGCTCTCCGACCGGGCCCGCTGGTTCCTCAACAACTTCGACGAGATCGACCTCGCCGACATCTGCGCCAGCCACGAAGCCTCCAACCAGAAGCGGCAGGAAGCCCTCGACCGCGTCCACCACCTCGCCGACCTCATCGCAGCCGGCGCACCCTGGACCGCCAACCGCGACGACCTCGCCCAGCGGATCCGCGACGCCGCCCGCATCGACGGCGTGCAGACAGCGACTGAAGCGACCGAGCCCGCCACACGCCCGGCCCACGACGCCGGGCCGAGCATCGCCGAATGCGCCGCCGCCGACCGGCACTGGCCCGCCGACCACGACGGACCGCACCCGTGACCGACCTGCTGCTCGCCGCCCTCATGGTCGCCGCCGGAGCCGCCGCCAACGCGGTGATCGCCCTGCACGACCGGTGGCAGCGGGCGCGACGGCGAAGACGCAGGCAGGCGCCGCCATGACGAAAGCCCCCGGCCCGAATGGGCCGGGGGCTTTCTGGTGTGCGGTCAGGAGCTGAGCGAGATTTGCTCGCCCAACTCGAATGCGTTGAGCAGGGCGGCGATTTGGTTGGCGCGCAGCTTTGGGACTGAATAACCAGCGGAATAGTGGCACTCTACGAGGCCAGCCCATTCCAGGTGGTCGCATGCTCGCTTGACCGTCTCAGGATTGACCCCAAAGGCTGCTGCATACACCCGGCGAGGGGGCAACTTCTGGCCCGGCTGAATGTGCCCGCTCTGTATTTCCTGCATAACATGCCGAGCGATCTGGCGGTACATCGGAGCGACGCGCTGTTGCGGCGGCTTCGCCCGCTCGGACTTTGGCAGCCTCGCCGGACCAGGCATTACTACCTTGCGCGGGGTGACCTTTTCGAGGCTGATCTTTGGACGAAGCCAAGGCTGATCCTCGACCGCCCACCGGATGAGCGGAACTGGCTCACAACGGAACGTGAACCACTCGCCATGTGATCGCAGATGCTTGAAGTGTCGGTGCAGCTGCGTTTCGAGTTCATGGCTGCCGGGGTGCGCCCACAAGATCTGCAATGGAAGCGGTGAACCGCATTGGATCGCGGTAAGTCGTCTGGCGAGATGGATGGTGCGCCCGATCTTGACGGTTTTGCTACCAGGTGCACCGATGACGTAGACGAATTCCTGGGCCACTAACCCTCCACGCGTAGGATCATGATGAGTGGGGCCCGCTCACTTCACCTGAGCGGGCCCTCTTACTGCTTCCGTGCGCTACTTCGCGTCCGGGACATCGATCTCCTTGGTGGGGGGGTAGACGTCCTCCCAATGCTCGATCGGACCGTCCTCGTCATGGAAGGTGACGTTCGTAACGAGGACGGCGACGGCGACATGATCCGGCGCACTGATGCCTAGGGCATCGAGTTCATCTTGCGATGCCTGCCGCGCTCGCGCCCGACGCCGCCCACGAATGACCTGCCGGCCCGTTCGTTCGGTGTACATCTGCTGCCAGAAGCGTGGGAGCGGGCCGTCTTCGCTCACCTCTGGCACGGCGATTGTTGCGCGCGGGTGGATAACCGATACGCCGACGGACGTGGGCCTGCCATCCTGCCGGAAAGTGCGGATGCGGATGATGATTTCGTCACCGGGCTCGATGTCGAGCGCTTCGCAAATCCTGATGTCGTGGCAGGAGCGGCGCATGGCCCGGTGTCCTGTGGAGTCTTCTCCAGGCCCATACCGCCGACCGTTGCGCGCCATCCGATCGAGTCGGTCGACACCGCTGACGATGACGGGCAGGTCGGCTACGACCGTACCGGCGCCAGCCCTTGTCGTGATCAGCCCTTCGGTCTTCAGCATGCTGAAGGCCCGGGCGGCCGTGTTCCGGGCGACGCCCTGAGTCTGTGCCAGCTCGTTGACGGTGGGCAGTTGGTCGCCAGGCCTTAGGTCGCCGTCAGTGATCTTCTGTCGGTACTCGGCGGCGATGTCCGCGTACCCCTTTCGACTTTCCATGTAGCTCCCTCTATCGCAGGCGCAGTTCCTTCTCGCGTAGAACGTACCATCTTGAGGGGGGTAGAACGTACCCCCAAGCTCATGGTACGTTCTACCTCGTGCTCGACAGGGCGCCGCGAAAGCGGACTCATCGGGTGCGCCCTGAACGCGCAAAAGCCCCCGGTCGGGCCTTCCACAACACCGACCAAGGGCCACGGACTACCTGCGACAACAGGAGAACCGCTATGGCCAATCATGCCACCACCCCGACGCAGCCGCTCACGAACGTGCACCCCTTCCCGGCGATCGCACCGGGCCATCAGCTGGCGCCGGTCGCGATCGGCGCCCCGGGGTCGAACCAGAAGATCGTTTTCGTACCGTGCGCAGACTGGTGTACGACGAATCACGTCGCCGAGTGGGTGCACTTCCTGGAGGACGTCGACCACAGCGGCGACGAGTTCGAGGTCCACGTGCCGTCGTTCTTCAACGACAGTCAGCCGGCGTACACCCTGTCCGCCAAGCTGGGCTGTGACCCGATGTCGAGCGACCAGCGGATGCGGGACGCGCACATCGTCGTCGGTGACGAGGCGAGCGTCGACGCCTACTTGACGCCGGACAAGGCGAACGAGCTGGCGAACGACCTGCGCAAGCTGGCCGACAAGCTCGACGAGGCCGCCCGTACCGCTCGCCTGCACAACCAGCACGTCGAGGCGGTGGCGGCATGAGCACCGTGCTGGAAGTTCTGGACGCGGCGGCCCACCAGGCCGCGACCTACGTCCGCTCCACCCCGCCCGCCCCGAAGCCGGCCCGCAAGGTGCTGGAGCGGTTCTCGGCTGGTGCCCCGCGTGGCCAGTGGCCGGCGGAGTCCTACGCCGCGGTGCAGCGCCGTAACGGCGTCCCGGCCCGCGTGGTCATGGACCTGGCCTCGGACAGCTTCCTCGTGATCGTCGAGGAGACGTCGTGACTGGGGAGGAGCGTGCGGTGCTCCGCATGCTTGCCCCGCGGACGGCGACCGGTTTCCTGGCCGGTGTGTCCCGACTGGTGGCCGCCCATCCGCATCCGGTGGGGCCGACGCTGCGGCTCACGGTCTCCGTCATCGACGACGGGGAGGAGCTGGGCCACGCCGACGTCGACGTGACGAACCTGTTCGACCTGAGCCTCATGGCCGGCCTTCGGGCTGAGAGGCCGATCGTCGAGCCCGCCAAGCCGGGCGGCCGGCATCTGCGCATGGTTGGGGAGGCGTCGTGACCGACTCCGAGCGTGCCGAACTGTCCCGGAAGGTCGCCGAAGCCAACCGCCGCAGCGAGACCCGGCCCCGCTAACCCCCCTTACCGCCGCGGGTGGCGGGAGGTTCACGGCTCCCCCTCCGTCCCCGCTGCCCGCGGCTTTCCACCCCCTGCACTACCCCCACTCGTTCCTTGCGACCTTGAAAGGTCCCGTGATCAACCATGTCTCCGTTCATCTTCGATGCCGATCTCGCCCACACGGATCTGGGCCGGCAGGCCCGTGCCACGACCACGGTTGCCGAGGCTTCCGGCCTCAGCATCACCGACCTGTTCACCGCGTTCGCCGAGGCCCGTAAGGCTGGCGACAAGGGCCGGATGGCGTTGATCCGGAGTGCGGTGAAGCGGGATAAGGCCCTCGCCGCCGAGTTCGACGGCTTCGACTACCCGGCCGCCGCCTGACCCCCCTGATCGCCGTGGCGTGGGTTCCCCCGCCTGCGTCACGGCGCCCGGCTCTGGCCGGGCCCGAGCACGACCAGCACCACACCAACCGACAACCCGAAGGGACTGATCATGCACACCGGATCCGCTGACGAGCTGCGAGCTCAGACGGCGCGCAGCCAGGAGATCGGCCGGCAGATCGCCGACCTGCTGAACGAGGCGGCACGGATCGCCCCCGGCGCGGTCTCGGCGAACGTGTCCGGGTTGGGCTTCAGCATCCGCGGCGCGGGCGGCAGCTTCCGCGCCGACACGAGGTGACCGCCATGCCGGTCACCTTCCGCAAGAGCTTCCGGATCTTCCCCGGGGTCCGCCTCAACATCAACCGGCGCTCCTGGTCGATCACGTTGGGCGGCGGCAACGGTCCCCGCCACACGATCAGCAGCACCGGACGCCGCACCACCTCGATGGATCTTCCCGGCCCCTTCGGCTGGAGGAGCACCACCACCCGACGCCATCGAGAGGACTAGCTGATGGCTGCCGACGAGAAGACCCCCTGCTGGATCTGTGGTCAGCCCGGCGCCGAACCGGAGCGCACGCTCCTCGGCTTCAAGAAGCCGATCTGCCCGCCCGGCGCGGGCTGCTCCCGAACCGAAAAGTAACCCCCCACCGCAAGCCCCGTTCACCCCCACCGAGTCCTGGAAGGACAGCCATGAGCAGCGGATACCGTTCCTGGGAGGAGCGTGACGCCGACGTAGCCAAGACCAAGGCGGAGACGGCCCGCATCGCGGCCGAAGCCCAGGCCGCTGCACAAGCAGCCGACGCCGGGGCCGCCGCAACCGAGACCGCCAAGCTTGCCGAGCAGGTCAAGCAGGCCAAGCTCCTCAAGACGCTCGCCGACGTGAAGGACACCGCTAAGGACGACACGGCGGCCCGGAAGGCGCAGCGCCGTGAGAAGCGCGATGACGACGGCACCACGTTCAAGCTGCTCGTCAACGTCGTCATGGCGCTCGGCCTCCTCGCCGCGCTGCCCGCCCAGATCTCGTACTTCCTCGGCCTGCACCGCAAGGACGACACCAACCCCGGCCCTGCCTGGACGCTCGCCCCGGTCCCGTTCTTTCTCGAACTCCTGGCCTGGGTCGGCGTCATGGGCACCCGGTGGGCACACCGCAAGGGCCTGCCCCGCTGGCCGTTCTGGATGCTCACCGCGACCCTGGCCGGGCTCGCCGGCTACATCAACTTTGCGCACGGCGTCACCGAGTACGGCGCCGTCGCCGGCTATGCACTCGCCGCCACGTCGATCATCGGCCCGCTGCTGGCGGAGGTCCGCCAGTTCCTGGAGTCGAAGGCCGCCGAGGACGGGCGGAACCTGGCGCAGCGAGCCCGCGACCGCCGCGCCGCACGTGAAGCGGCGAAGGCTCAGCGCGAGCGGGAGCGGGTCGAGAAGGTCGAGGACGAGCGCCGCTGGAGGCTCTTCCCGAACGAGTTTGCCGAGTTCGAGCGGATCATCGCCGCGCACCCGACGGGCGGCATCGAGCGTGAGGCGGCGTGGCAGCAGGCGTGGGACACGATGCACGGTCTGCCGCTGTCGGTAACGGCCGAATCTCTCGCCTCCAAGGAGGCCGCCCGCGAGGCGATCGAGACGGTCATGCACGACTACGGGCGAACCCCGGAAAGCGTTGCCGTCGACCTGTGGCTCGCCGAGATTTTCGGCTCGAATCGCGGCGACGACGGACCCACCGGAACGCCCGCAGGAGGCACTCCGAACGGGCCCACGGGGGGAGGGTCACGTGCCCGCTCCGAGAGGCGCCGCCAGACCGCTACAGCCCTTGAGGGTAAAGGGAAGCAGCCCCCTAGCCGTCCCGTCGACCCGGACACGGAACGGCCCCTCGAAGAAGCCGACCTGATCAAGGTCCGCGCCCTCGCCAAGGCCCTCGGCGGAACCGGCCGGCTCTCCGCCCGCAACGTCCGCGAAGCCGTCGGCTGCCGCACCAAATACGCCATGCGTCTGCGCGACGCGGTAAAGGCAGAACCCGCCCCGACCAACTGACCAACCACCCTTACCCAGGAGTCTGAAAATGAACGAGACCATCCGCCGGATCGCCGTGTCGGGCACCGCCACTGTCGCCCTCCTCGGAGGGGCTGCCGCCACCGCATCCGCCACCGTCACCGACCAGCACCAGGCGACCGTCGTCGCCATCGCCAAGACCGACGTCAACGACCCGGCCGGCATCACCAACGGCCTCACCCCCGACAACGGCAGCGGCTCCAGCCTGCAGAACCCGAACAGCGTGCAGCCGGCCGGAGTCAACGGACAGCAGATCCAGACCCAGGCCTCCGGCGGTGCTGTAGCTGGCGGCGTCGTCGCGATCCTCGTCCTCGGCATCGTCGTGTTCGTTCGCGTGAAGCACCGCGACATCAAGCCCGGTGACGCCGTTCTGGTCGGCCTGTTCGGCATCGCCCTCTCGGGCACGGTCATCGGCGCCATGGGTGACCAGATCACCAACTCGGCTATCGCCTCCCTCGGCAACGTCCTCGGCGGCCTGTAGCCACACGCTCCGCGGGGCCCATCCCCGGGCCCCGCCCCCATTCAAGGAAGGACCAGGCCAGTGGCCACCGAAGTGCAGCCCGAACCGATCGAGCAGCAGCCCGACAAGGAGGCCGACGAGCCCGGCCGTGGCGACCGCGCGAAGGCCGCCTTCAAGGAGCAGCGCGGCCACGCCGCCGCCCGCACCAAGGACTGGCTGGCCACCGCCGACCTCGACGAGGTGGCCGTCATCCACATGGCCATCGAGAAGAAGCAGCGCAAGCACGACGAGAAGGTTGCCCAGCAACAGCGCGCTGCAGCACAGGCGCACGCCCACTTCGTCGTCGCCAAGGCCGCGGCAGAAGCGGATGAGAAAGGCGGCAACGCCAGTAGCCTCGCCTCCCACGCCGGCCGGGTAGCGTCCGAAGAATCCAAGCTGGAGGCGCTCCGCAACACTGTCGTGCTGCCGCCCAACGACCGGGAAATCAACGCCGTCCGGCAGAGCAAGAAGGCCATGCGCGCAGGCATCCTCGCAGGTGGAGGTCTCGCCTCCCTCCCGGTGCTGGGTACAGCGATAGAGCAGGCGGCCAACGGGCAGCCGCTCATCCTTGCCGTCGCCGCGGCTGGGGCGAGCTGGGGCTGGTATCTGATCTCCCGCCCGTTTGTCGCCCGGGACAGCGAGCAGGACGGTGAGGCCCCTTTCGGCCTGACCCCGGTCCTGCCCGCCACGTTCCAGGCGGGGACGGCCGGGGGAGCGCCGACAGTCGGATCGCACGTCGTCATGAACGTCGAGCAGCTCGCCGAAGGCGCCAAGCCGTACCCGATCCGCAACGCGCGCACGCCCCAGCAGCTCGCTGAATGCGTCCTGCTCGCGGCACGGGCCGAGGGAGTGCCGATCGTCGAAGTGTCGGACGTGCAGCAGCAGCCTTGGGGCTGGCAGTGCACCGTCCGCGTCTCCGACGGCACCCCCGAGGCGATCATCGCGAAGAGTGGCGACCTGGAGACCAAGTTCGACTTGCCCACCAACGGCGTCCGACCCCAGCCGATCAAGGCCCGGCGAGCGTGCGCCGTCCTGCGACTCGTCGACGGCAACCCGTTCGCGTCCGCCCCCGGCCTGCCGTACCGCGCCCCCAAGTCCCTGTCGATCACCGACAAATTCCGTGTCGGAACCTCCGTCGGCGGCGACCCGCTCGAGCTGTCCCTGGCCGGCGTCATGGGCCTGTGGGTGGCCGCATCCGGCGGCGGCAAGACCGGAATCCTCCAGGCCCTCGCCGAGGGTGTCACCGCCTGCCGCGACAACATCACCATCGACCTCGACCCATTCGGTGACGGGCTGGAAGACCTCGGTGACGCTGTCCGGATCACCGCCCGCACCAACGAGCAGATCGAAGCCGTCCTGCTGTTCTTCCTGGTCATGGCAAAGGGCCGGGCTCGACTGCGGGCCAAGCTCGGCATGGGCAAGAAGTGGCAGCCCAGCCCCGAACGCCCGGCCATCACGATCTTCTACGACGAGCTTCCGAAAGCCAGCGCCCTGGCCAAACGCCTGTACAACGACCTGCTGCTCGTCGGCCGCAAAGAGTTGATCGTCGTGGAGGCCGCATCGCAGGGCGGCCAGAGCACCTACCTCGGAGCGAACATCGCCCAGATGGTCGCCTTGCAGGCGGTCGGCCCCTGCAAGGTCGAAGACACCCGCTCCGTGTTCGGCGACGGCTCCGTCAAGGAGGGATACCTTCCGCACCGTCTGTCCCCAGCCACCCAGACCGACCCCAAGGACGCCGGCCACATCTACATCAAGGGTGTGCCTGGCAAAGCCGACGAGCCGATCGAGTACGCCATCCACGAGATTCCGTCCGACACCCTGCGGCATCTGGCGCAGGAGCGACTGGAGGCCGGGCTCCTCGACCCCGATCAGGACAGCCTGGACGCGATGCGCGGCGTGGACCTGCCGGAGTACGTCGAGCCGGAGTACGACAAGGACGGCGACCTCAAGAAGCCCGCCCCGGTCGAGCTCCTGACCTGGGAGCAACTGCTGAGGCTGTGCGACGCCGAGCCGCCCGCGGGAGCGGAGTTGACGAACGGCCCCGCCCGCGCCGCCGTCGAGGACTCCGTGACGGTTATGGAGAAGGCGGACGTCGACCGGATGAAGACGGAGACGCTGCTGCTCGCGCTGCAGGAGTACGACTCGGACGCCTACGGCGAGATGGCCGTCGACGAGTTCAAGGCGCTGATGAAGAAGGCCGGCGCCGGAAGCCCGATCACGCTCGGGCCGATCGGCGAGGAGAAGAGTCCGCGCGGCTTCAAGCGTGATCGCCTCCGCCATCTGCTGTGACCGCTATGTGAAATATGTACCCCTGATCAGGGCCTGCTCAGCCCTGCTCACGCCGCAAACCCGCAGGTCACGGCTGCTCAGCCTGCTGCTCAGCGCCTGCTCAACGGCTGCTCTGAGCAGGGCCTGAGCAGACCCTTGAGCAGCCCTGACCTGCACCTTTACCCGCTGAGCAGGGCTGAGCAGCAGGAATAAACCACAACAAACCGGAATTGGAGATCCACTCATGCCGAAGACCTGGGAGCCCACCAAGCAGGGCATCCGCGACCTCAACCGGCACATCCGCAAGGGCACCACCGTGTACACGGTCGCCCACATCGCCACCAACATGGCGCCCTACGAGGACAGCAAGTTGTACCGCGAGTACACCTTCGACTGGCGGTCCCCGATCACCGGGCACTGGATGACTGGCCACATGTCCGCCGCACAGCTCCTCGCCACGCAGGGCACCGTCTACGAGCGCCCGCCCGCTCGCATGCGTCCCCTCGCCGGCCCCGGCCCGCAGGTCGGTGCACCCCTCGGCAGCAACGACTACGAGGGCGTCCTCGACGAGGCCGAACTCCGCGGCCTGGAGAAGCACGTCGCGGGCGGCAGCAACCCCCGCAACCGCCGATCCGCCGGATCCTGGCGCCTCTGACAACGATCAAGGAGAACCAGTGAACACCACCCACCAGAGCGTCCGCGACTACATCGCCGCCCGCGAGCGAGGGGACCGCGCGGAAACCGAGCGACTCAAGAACGAGGCCATCGCCCGCTTCAACACCCGGACCACCGACGGCACCGAACTCCGCGACATGACCGAAGCGTCGATGGCCATCCCGTTCGGCCGCGACCAGTAGCTGAGCCCATCCAGTCCACAACAACCAGAAGGGATCTACACATGGCCACGAGGCAGGAGCTGCTCGCGCTCGCCGCGAACACCGAGGACCTGATCGCTCGTACCCCCGAGCCCGCCGCGCACCAGCTCGAACAGCGCGACCGAATCATCGCCGCCGCCCATGCCTCTGGAATTACCGACGCCGAGATCAGCGCCGCACGATAGCCAAGCCGGGGCGCCCCTTCCCGCCTGCCAGCAATCAGGGGCGCCCCATCCCTCCCCAGCCCGCAAGCGAACCAAGGAGACCTCCATCATGCCCAAGCGCATGACCGATCAAGAATGGGAGGCGCAGAACGGCGGCCTCTCGCCCGGCGAAGCGACCGCCCGCGGCCTGTGCTGGCACTGTTCCGGCAACGGTGTCCTCTACACCGCGCACGGCCGCGTGCAGCGCAAGGTCAACTGCCCTGAATGCAAGGGCAGCGGCGAGGCCAGCCGATGACCACCACTGTTCTCGCCCCCGCGGCAAGCCCGCCCAAACTCGACCTGGACGCCCGGCTCGCCCTCCGCCTGGCCGACATGACCGTCCGCCTCGACGAGGCCGCCGTTGCCTTCGAGGTGAACACCGCGCACCTGCCCGGCGCCGACCCCATCCCCGACATCGCCGAAATCGTCCCGCTCCAGCCAACCCTGACGCCGGCGGTCAGCCCGTACAGCACCCCGCTCGCCGCCCTCCTGCACCGGGCGCGCGTCCACATCGAAACGAACGGCTGGCTGCGCGGCGGCCTCCGCGAAGACCACGGCACCCGGCGCTGCCCCATCGGCGCCATCCGCATCGAAGCCGACAGCGGCTGGCAAGCCGACGACGCCTGTGTCCTCCTCCTCGACGCCATCCAGGCCGACTTCGCGGACGCCGAATCCATCCCCTCCTGGAACGACGCCCAGACCAGCCCCGCCCCCGTCCTGTGCTACCTCGACCGCGCCGCCCAACTCGGCCACAGCCGCGGCATCTGACAAAGGAGAACCCCATGCCCAACCCCACCCCCGACGAGATCCGTGAAGCCGGCCGCCAGCTCCAGCGAGGCGGCGTCCTCGGCCGCGGCAGCACCAAGAAGGCCGACCAAGTCGTAGCCCAAGCCGAGGAAGCCGGACTCGACGGTCGTGAGGTCGCCTTCCAAATCCTCGGCGCCGCCGCCGAGCACAAGCCCAGGTGGCGACGCCAGTGACCAAGACGTACCGCTTCACCGCCGCCGTCAGCGACGGCAAATACCACGACGGCGAAACCGTCGGAATCGTCCGCGCCAACTCGGAGGCGGAGGCACGCAGGTTCGTCGCCGACGCGATTCGCGAAGACGGCGTCCGCAAGGGATCCCGCCGCCCCTGGACCGCCACCAGCATCAAACTCACCTGACCGACAGGAGAAACCCATGCAGAACCATCGGCTGGAAACGTGGGAAAACGTCGGCTCCCTCCGGGGCGACGCGATACCAGCGGGCGAGCGGTGGGCCGCCGCCATCGTCGACGACACCAAACAGAAGGTCATCGTTCAGGCAACGGCCGCCACGCCTGGCGCGGCAGAAGCCGACGCCAACGCCAAATACGCCGCCTGGCAGAAGCGCGGGCAATGACCGTCACGTTCGCCTGAGAGGACACTCGAACCATGGGATACGCGTACTACGAGATCATCCGCAACGGCGAGAAGATCGAAGCCGGGTACGGCGTCGAGGCCGTCTGCGAGCGGGATGGCTGCGAAGCGAAGATCGACCGCGGTCTCGCCCACTTGTGCGGGAAGACGCCCGGCGGCGACGAGCACGGCTGCGGCGGCTACTTCTGCGAGAACGACCTGCACGGCGACAACCAGTGCGGGCCCTGCGCCGAAGCCGCCGACGAGGCCAACCAGTGGATCCACCCGCAAACCGGCGAGGAGTTCGACCTGCGTGACCGCTTCCTGCCCGCCGGATCCAGCTACGACGGGCGCGAAATCGTCTGGCAGCACACAGGCAACTGGCAGGGCGAAGTCCCCCTGGTCGAGCCGGTCTACGCCCACACGCAGGTTCCAGCACCCGGTGCTGCGCGAATGCTCACCGAAGGGGAGTGGGAGGACGTCACCCGCATCATCCACCGGCAGCTGCAGACCGCCTGATCAGCCAGCGGAAGGGCCCGGACCGTCATCGGTCCGGGCCTTCGCCATACGCGGAACAGCCCGCGCCACCCAGCCGGAGCCGACCGCGTTCGTCGGCAACGTCGCCGGCCGGGCACCCATCCGCTCGCAGATCAGATCCAGCTGCTGCTGGCAGACCGCCCGGCTCTTCGCCCGCACCATGAACACGATGTCGTCCATGCCCGAAGTGTGACGCGGCCGGTGGGGGAGTGCGGGCGGAATCGGGGAAGCGGCTACTCGGGGGTGCCCGTCACCGCCCGGCTCCCAGCATGATCGGGCCAACGGTCAACGTGACGATGACCAGCGCAAAGGCGAAGCCGTAGGCGCACGCCTGGAAGTAGTCCGGGTCGCGTAGCCAGCGGCGGATGATGCGGAGCGGGTTCCAGGTCATCCGGCCTTCTCCTGAAGAGCCTGCTCAAGCTCGGCGATCCTGCGGCGGGCGGCCTTCAGCTCCTCGTGGTCCGAGAGGGCGGCGTCGTACCAGTCGGGCGGCACGAGAACCCCTGAGCGCTTCCCTCGTCGGGTGATCTCGGTGTGCTCGGCCTTGTGCTGGCTGCCGTCCAGAAGGTCGGCGAACTCCTTACGCGCCTGCTCGACGGGGACGCTCTGCGGCTTCTTCATGTCAGGAGTGTAAGGCGCGTCAGGTCTGTAAGGAATGCCAGGCTGCGACCTTACGAAGATCCTTGTCTGTAAGGTCTGCAAGCACCTTGCGAACCTCTCGGATTGAACTGTAAGGTTCGTAAGGAAGGTGGAGCTCGGCAAGGGGCATCGCCAGGGAGACCAGCAGGGGAGACGGCAATGAAGGTCTACGAGCGCACCGAGAACGGTGTCACCACCAACGTCTCCATCCGTGAGGGCCTGGACGAGATCAACCACGCACAGATGGCCGGCAATCGCGACGTGCGCACGATGTCGTCCATCACCCGCACCGACTTCGCCATCGAGTACAAGGACGGCCGCAAGGTCCGCCTGGTCCGGGTCGACGCACCGGCCGAAGAGCCTCAGGAGTGGGGCACGGCAAGTGCATCCATGCTGCTGCACAAGTTCCAGGGCACGGGGACCGACTACCGAGCGAAGTGCCGGAAGAGCATCAGGTGGTACGCCCGCCCGCTCTCCCAGCACGAGAAGGCCAGGCTTCAGACGCGCAGCGAGATCGAGTCGAAAGAACTGGCCCACCTGTACACCTTCTGCCCCCGCTGCGAAGCCAAGTCCTAACCCAGCCTGGGCCCGGCCTTCACCGGCCGGGCCCGCCGATCCACCGCACATCCGACACGACCCCTACACCGCAGCGCTCGAAGACCGCCGCTACTGGAACCGAGACGAGGACTGACCCGTGGACCTGAACCGTGAGCCCGCCACCATCGCCCGAAGCGCCGCCGAAGAAATCCGGGCCCTCAACCACCGCACCCTCGGCACCCACGCCTTCGAAGAGCCCTCCCAGATCTACAGCACCATCAACGAGATCAAGCAGGCCGTATGGGGAATGCCGCAGGCCATCGAACAGATCTGGGGCGAGCTCCGCACCATGAGGGACGCCGAGGCCATCCGCATGGACAACGGCACCAACGTTGCCGAAGCGGCGGAGGAAGCCCGGCAGGAGCTGAACGACGCCCGGCAGTTGCTCGCGCAGGCCGGCCAGGCACTCGACCGCGCCACCGGAATCCTCTCCCACATGGGCGGCCAGTGGTGAACGACCCCCGCATCCGCCGCCTCGCCGAGAGCATGAACCGCATCGCCGAGGAGGGCCCTGGCACCCCTCGATCCTGGAATGACCTGATCAGCACGGAGCAGAACAGGCTCCTCCGGGAGGCCGCCAACTGGCTGCGCGCCGCCGTCGAGGCCGGGATCGCCCCGCTCGCCGACCGGCCCTCCGACAAGCACGACGCGATCCTCCTCGACAACTACGGCCAGTTATGGGGCGAATACCAAACCAGCCCGTCATCGCACGGCGACGCACTCCTCCGCCTCGTCTGGGCGTCCGAGCAGTGCAGCTCGAAGCAGGCGCTCGAGGCCGAGGGCGTCGAGTTCCGCCTCATCGGATGGAGCGAATAGCCGTGCCCCTGCACCACATTCCCGCCGACGACCTCCGGGTCGGCGACGCCATCGTCCACGACGGCGGCACCACCACCGTCCGGGCACTCGACCGCCACGGCCACACCATCGTCACCAACCCCGGCGAGCCCGACGAGATCAGCGGCTACGTGTGGGAACACGTCGCCGTGCGACGAGAGGAGAACTGATGGACACCTGGCTGACCTTCGTCACCGTCAATGCCGTCTGGGGAAAGCCCGCCGACGCCAAGGCCGCGCAGGCGATCGAGGATGACCTGATCCGCCAGGCCGGACGCACCGGCCGGCCTGGCGTCGATCCGGTCGCCGAACCCCTCCATGGCGACCACATCCTTATCCGCCAGAGCTTTCCCCATGTCACTGCGTGGCAGGCTGTGATGCTCACCGGGGAAAGCCTGCGGCGGACGGTGCGCGACAACGAGATCGTTCGCATCGAGACTGTGCGACTCGCCGAGTGGCTGCAACTCGGAGGCCACTGAACCGCCCCACCGTGTGGGCCCGCTTCGAACCGGAGCGGGCCCACAGGCGTGTGGCGCGCAGACTATAAGCGCCACCCGAACGGTCACAACTAGGACACACCGCCACCCCTGGTCCCCCTGACGGCGCATGATGCCCTCCGGAAATCAACCCAGGGGGGCGCCGTGTTCTTCAGCAAGGATCCGCAGAAGGCTGCGGAGAAGCAGGCCGCGAAGGCCGAGAAGAAGCAGCAACGGGACGAAGCCGCCGCGCAGCGCGACGCCGAAAAGGCCGCCCTCAAAGAGTGGCGCAGCAGCCACCCCGCTGAAGCCACGATGAACATGGCCGCCATGTTGAAAATGTGGCCCTCCTCCAAGATGGGCGTCACCTCGCTCGGCCCCGTCAAAGGTGGGACGGCAGAGTTCATCAACGCCGGCGCGCACAAGAGTTGGACTGCAACCCGGCTCATCGCCGGCGTCGCCACCGCCGGCGTGTCCGCAGCCGCCACGGGGCGCAAGAACAAGGGCGCGGCGGTCATCAACGTGACCTTCGGGAACGGGGCGGCGCAAACGTACACGGTGAAGCCGGAGCCGGCGATCCTCAAGGCCGCCAACCAGTACGTGACCGCGTTCAACGCGCTCGCCGCGCAACTCGACCAGGAAGGCGCGGTCGGGGAGGCCTGATTCGCGGAGCAAGGCCCGGTCGTCCCCGTGGGCGGCTGGGCCTTCTTGTGCTCGCTGCCGCTGTGCCATTGGCCCGGCGTTGTCAACCTTGTGGTGCACCATTGGCCTAACGCGTCACTTGCTTCCCGCACCACACGAGGAGCCGATCGTGCACGACAACCCCGCCGAGCTCGACTATGAATGGCCGACCTGCGTGACCCCGCGCTGCAAGCGGCAGCTGTGGGTTGCCGAAGCCGGCCGGTGGGCGTGCCGGCCCTGCGAGGACGCGACGAGTCGCCGGATCGCCGAACTGCCTGGCCTCTTCGCGCAGCTGGATACGACGGGCATGCTGATGCGCGGCGCGCGACGCCCGGGCGGTGGCCCGTCCGGTAGCAAGGTTCCGCCGATCCCTCCCCGCCTCGAAGTCCTCGCCCTCGTCGGCCCTGGCGGGATAGCCGCGCGGCTGCGGGACATTGAGGACGCATGGCGAGCGGCTCTCGGCTGGACGGTCGCTCCGTGGCGCGGGTCCCCGGCAGAGGCCGTACCGGCGCACGCGGGCTTCCTCGCCAACAACCTTCTTTGGGCCTGCGGCAGTTACGAGCCGGTGGGGCAGGACATCGACGACCTGCGGCGCCTGCACGGCGAATGCACGGCGATCGCCAGCCACGAGAAGCGGCCCGGCCGGGTGCAGATCGGTCTGTGCCCCACCCCCGTTGAGGATGGCTGGTGCGGGCAGCCGCTCACCGCATCCACGGACAACCACCGCGTCCACTGCGGAACCTGCGGGGCACGCTGGGACGGACTCGGGGAATGGCGGGAACTCCGGGCTGCACAAGAGGCTGTGCTCACCGAAGCGGCAGGAGTCGCGGCATGAGCCCTGCGCTCCACTCTCCCCGACCGTTCGGCGATCCGTCGACTTACCCCATGGGCATCCGCAAGACGAGAAACCTCGAACTCGCGCAAGCCCGAGGCGAGCCACTCGAAGGCACGTGCCCATTGCATGCCTATCCGGTTCCTGAAGCGGCGATATGGGAGCTCGACGAGGTCAGGGGAGTCTGGGTCGTCACCTTCTATCCCTGCGAGCATCGCGGTTACCCGCAGTGGCCCACAACGAGCCGCTTCCTGCACGAAGACATCGCTCAACTGCCGCGACCATCTTGGTGGCAGCGGCGATTCGGCAGATGCGCGAAGGGAGCGACGGTGTGAGCGCCACCCCACTTCCGCACGCGGCGGACAGTCTGCCGATCGTGACAGCCAGCAACGGACAACCCTTCGTGCCCTGTGACGCCGCCCTTGCTCTCCTGCGGGCCATCGCCGAATCCTGCCGCAACCTCGCCGACGACCCCGACTGCGACCTCCACACCGCCGGGGCCGCTATCGACATCGAAGCCGACTCGCTCGAAGCCCGCGCCATCGCCCACACCACGGAAGCGGCATGAGCGAAATCGCCGACTTCCTGCGAGCCCGATACGCGGAGCGGCGGGCGCTCGCCCTCGCCGCCAGCCCCGGGCCGTGGCTCGCCAACGAAGAGTCCGACGAAGTCCTTGCCGCCGACGGGATCACCGTCGCCGAAGGGTTTGCACTCAGCGGCAGGCAGCTGCGAGCGACCACGGAGCACATCGCCACGCACCACCCCGTCGACGTCATCGCCGACCTCGACGCCAAGCTCGCGCTCGTCAATGACCTGCTCGCAGCACAACACGACGCCAACCACGAGGATCCCTGGTACTCCTGCGCCACCATCACCGAAGGCGACGCCGCTTGCCTCGACGAAACGCGAGCAGGAGGCCCCTGCGACTGCGGACACGACAGGAGCGTCAACCGGCGACTAGCCATCCTCGCCCGCCCATTCGCCCGGCACCCGGATCACAAAGGCGAGGAGTGGGCGCCGTGAAGCGCCGTGCTGTTTCAGCAACTCGACTTGCTATTTGATCAGGGGCGAGCGTATCGTCTGCTCCAATCGATCTCGCTGTGTCTGGAGGGCCGCCACTGCTGGCGGCCCTTTCGTGCGTCTGGGGGTGATCGAGTGCCCCCGCAGCTCGTTACGGAAGACCTCGCGGCCTACTGGACCGGACGGCCCCCGGCGACCATTCGGCGTTGGGCTGCCGAAGGCAGGCTCACCCGGCACGGCGACCCCAAGCGGCGACGCAACGGCGTCCTCTACGACCTCGCCGAACTACCCGCCGCCGAGCGAGACGTCGACACTCGCGAGTTGATCACCCCCGCTGACGCGCCGCCGGTACGCGAAACGACGTTACTGGCCGCCTAGATCCCCTGCGCTGGCGAGGCGCAGGCCGGGCTTTGAAGCGCCACGCGCTCGGCCCGCTCGTCCGCCTGGTCCTAGTGGGGGGCCAGGCGGACGCAAACCCCCTGACGGGGCGGGCCGGTCACCGCCCCGAAGTCCCGCCGCCCGTAACGCCCCCGTCTCGGGCGGCGGGACACCCCCGAGGAGGTGGCGCATGAGTTTCCCGAGTGGCGCCTCCACGATCACGCTCACCGGTACCTTCCCCGTGCCCGTCGCAGGTACGGCCCGCACGGGCCGTGTCGTCCTCACCCCGTCCGCGCGGCTCGTCGACTCGACGCAGAAGGCCATCTACAGCGGCGGCGGCTCCATCACCCTCGACAGCGCAGGCAAGTTCACCGTCACCCTGCTCTGCACCGACGACCCCGACGTGCAGCCCGAAGGCTGGCGTTGGCGGGTCGACGAGCAGCCCTCCGGCGGGACACGCGCCATCTACTGGATCGACCTGCCGTCCACGCTCGGGCCCACAGTCGACCTGTCGACACTCGCGCCGGTCTCCGAACCCGACGGGAGCGGCACCTCAACGCCGCCCACCGGTCCGGCTGGCGGAGCACTGACCGGCGCCTACCCGAACCCGCAACTGTCCGCCGCAACCATCGCCGCCTTCGACCCGGCCGGATCCGCGGCGACAGTCCAGACGACAGCGGCAGCCGACGCCACAGCGAAGGTCGCGGCCCACACCGAAGCCGCAGACCCCCACGGCGACCGGGCCGCCGCAAGCAGCAGCCTCGCCGTCCACGCCGCGGACACCACCGACGTCCACGGAATCCCGGACACCGCAGTTCTGGAGACCGGGGCCGGCGCCGCGGCGAAAGTCGCAGCTCACTCCGCGGTCACCACGAACGTGCACGGCATCGCCGACGCGTCGACACTCGAAACGCAGGCGGGTGCGGCCTCCAAGGTGGCCGTTCACGCCGCGGCCAACGACCCGCACGGTGATCGCGCCTACGCCGACAGCAGCAAGCTCGCCAAGACCGGTGGCAGCATCACCGGCGACCTCGACATCGCGGGCCGGCTGAGCACCGCGGGTGTGACTCTGCCGCTGATGGTCCCCTCGCACCCGCGCCCCGCCTACCGGCCCGCGTCGTGGTCGCAGCAGTTCCAGACGGGGCACGGCTGGTCAGCGTCCGGATCCGGCGTCGGCTCGTCGAACATGAACGACACGACGAACTTCGTCCGGGGTACGCAGTCCGCGCAGGTGACGACGACCGGTACGGGCGCGGTCGCGAACATTCGCAGGCTCGCGTCCGCTCTGCCGGACCTGACGGGCAAGGCGGTCCGGCTGGTTTTCCGGGTCTCGGACGTCACGCACCTGAACCAGATCAACGTGCAGGTCGGGACGTCGACGATCGCGAACACGTTCAACTGGCGGCTGCACACGCACACCGGGTCGGCCGAGAACCAGGTGCTGTCCGGCGAGTGGGCGACGGTGGTCCTGCCGTGGGCGGACGTCCGGTCGGTCACCGGCACCTACACCATCTCCTCCACCGGCGTCCCCTCAGTGACGTCCGGCTTCACGGACTTCGTGTTCCAGGTCGTCGACGACAACACCGGCAACCCGATCACGGTGAACTTGCAGGCCGTCGAGATCATCCCGGATACGACGGAGACGTTCCCGAACGGCGTCGTGTCGATCACCTTCGACGACTCCTACGCCACCCAGTACACCAACGCCCGCCCCAAAATGGATGCGCTCGGATTCAGGGGAACCCTGTACACGATCGTCGAGAACATCGGCACCAGCCAGTACCTGACGCTCCCGCAGCTCCAGTCAGTGCAGAACGCGTCCGGGTGGGAAGTTGCAGGACACGCCTACGCCTCGGCGAACCACAACGCGAAGTACAACACCCTGAGCTCGACGGTGGTCGAGGACGACATCCGCCGCACCCGCGCATGGATGGCCGGCAACGGGTTCCCCAGCTCGTCGTTCGCCTACCCGGGCGGCTGGTTCTCCCAGACCAGCGACGGCGCCAGCATCGAGGCCCTCGCTTGCCGGTACTTCTCCAACGGGCGCGGCATCAGCAACGCCGACACCCTGGAACCGTTCCCGCCGCCAATGCCCTACCGGATGCGGTCGATCAGCGGCATCGGCGCCCTCGCCGGCGGCGCCGCCCGCGGCCTGCCCGCCAACCTCGTCGGGGCGGGCGGATCCCTGGACCGCTGCCAGCTGGACGGCAACTGGACGATCCTCACGTTCCACGACATCGTCACCGGTTCCGTGACCACGTCGAACCAGTGCAGCCAGACGGACTTCAACACGATCATGGATGCGATCAGTTCGCGCGGCATCCCCGTCCTCCCGGTGGGCGACGTCCTCCGGCTCTACAGCTGAGGACGGTGGGCAGGTGACTCTGCAAGGGATTCCGCTCGCCTGGTCCCGGCTCCGTAGCCTGTGGCAGCTCACCGGCAGCATGGCCGTGGCTGGCAACCTGGCCGTCGACGGAACGCTGACCATCGGCGGGTCAGGAGTCACGGCGCTGCCTGCCGAGCCGATGCCCAGCGACCACGGGCTCATCTCGTGGGCGTACAAGCCGGAGCTGGCCGTCACCACCCTGACGCCCGCGCTGGGGACGGTCTACCTCACCGCCCTCCCCGTCCGCGCGGCGACCACCATCAGCAAGTTGTGGTTCCTGCTGGGTGCGGCGGCGACTACGCCGACGGCCGGGCAGAGCTGGGCAGGGCTCTACAGTCCGAGCGGCACGCTGCTGTCCACGGCCAGCCTGGACAGCGTCATCACCAGCGGCAACGCGCCGAAGTCCGCGACCCTGTCCACGCCGCAGGCGGTGAGCGTGGGTATGTACTGGGGCGCGCTGGTCTTCAACGCGGCGGCAGCCCCGGTGATCTACAAGACGAACATGCCGTTTTTGGGCTTCTCGAACATCAGCCAGTCGGCGGCCTCGTACCGGTACGCGATCAACGGAACCGGCCAGACGACGCTCAGCACCATCACCCCCTCCAGCAACACGGCCGGTCAGTCGATATGGATGGCCGCCAGCTGACTTCCACTCAGACCGAAGGCGGTGTCTTCCATTAGCGACAACCTTTCGAATACCGCCGAGAACCGGATCCTCGACTGGATCAACGGCCTGACGGCGACCGCACCCACAACCCCGATCAAGGTCGCGCTCGTCACCGCGGCCGGCGACGACGCGACCGCGGGCACCGAGGTCACGGGCGGCTCTTACGCCCGCAAGAACCTCACAGTCGGTGCCGCAGCATCCGGGGCCACCACCAACTCGGCGGACCTCCTGTGGACCGGCATGCCAGCCTGCACGATCGTCGGCTGGGAAATCTGGGACTCCGCAGGCACTCCGGTGCGGCTCTGGTACGGGCCCCTCGACGCGCCAAAGACCCTCGCCGCGGGGGATGAGTACCGAATCTCGGCGTCGGGGCTTTCGCTCTCCGTGCAGTAACTTCTAAAATGTCTCCGTGACCTTAACGGAAGAACAGCGTGCGTCTATCGTCCGAGAGTTCTCGGAGAACGAAGACCCAGATGAGACCGCTGCGAGATACGGTGTGGCTCGGCAGCACGTCTACCGTTTGGCTGCCGAGCGGGGGGTCCACCGAAGGCGTCGAAAAGTGCCGGCCGAGGATTACGCCAAGGTCGTCAGGAGATACATCTCCGGCGAGACGATGGTGGCGATCGCGAAAGAGTACGGATGCCATTCGGGAACGATCAATCAAATCCTGAGGAAGGCTGGCGTCACACGGCGACCGGGGCCACCTACTAAGGATCTGACTGACGATCAGCGTCAGAAGATAGTTGCACTTCGCGATGAAGGAGTGACGCAACAAGAGATCGCGAAGCGAGTCAAGACCCATCAGACCAAGGTCAGTAAGTACTTGGTCTCAATCGGTCGAGGGACTCGTCTCCATGGAGGCAGATATCGCGGTGGGCGCATAGTTACCGCTGGCGGCTACGTGTCGGTGCGGATGGAGTGGGATCACCCGTTCGCGGAAAGTATGCGGAACGCCATGGGTTACGTCCCCGAGCACCGTTTCGTCATGGCCCAGGCGCTCGGACGGCCTCTCCGTAAGAACGAGACGGTTCACCACATCAACGGCGACAAGCAGGACAACCGCCTAGAGAACCTTCAGTTGCGCTTCGGTGGCCACGGCAAGGGTGTGGCCCTGGAGTGCGGCGAATGCGGCTCGCACAACATCACTCCGGTCCACCTCAAGTGACTTGACGGGATCCCGGGGGGAGGCGACATGCCGTCCCTCTCAACGCTGGTCGACAATTTCAACGCGGGCACGCTCGGCCCCGAGTGGGGGAACTCCTACGGCGGCACGGCGGTTGTAGCCGGCCGGGCCCGAGTCCCCTGCACCACCGCCTACGCCGGCTGCCAGACCGCCTACGCGTGGACGCTGGCCGGCGCCACCCTGTTCGTGCAGGTGCCGACGACGCCGTCGGCGACCGGGGCGACCGTTGAGGCCTACGCGGCAGTCATGGTGCAGGGCGTCACCGAAGGCACGCGAGTCGGCTTCAGCATCAACAAAGTGTCCGGCCTGCTGCGTTGCGTGTCCGAGACGGACTACTGGGACGACGACGCCGTCGAGATCACCTACGATCCAGTCGCGCATCTGTTCCTGCGGATCCGCGAAGACGGCACCAACCTGCTGTGGGACACCAGCCCCGACGGGACGACGTGGACCAACCGTCGCACCCTCGCCACCCCCGCGTGGATCGACGCGGACATTGAGGCGTGCGCGCTCGACATGTCGGCCCACCGTGATGCCGGCACCGGCGACTACGCCGAATTCGACCTCGTCAACACCTTGTCGAACGGCGCCGTCTTCGCCGGCACCGCTACAGGCAGCGCCCAGTCCGCGGCCACCGCCACCGGCGTGCGTACCGGCATCGGAGCCGCCTTCGGTAGCGCCCAGTCCGCCGCTGCAGCGTCCGGCGTCGCCGTCTACGTGGGCACCGCCGCCGGCTCCGCCCAGTCGAACGCGAACGTCACCTCCGCCAGCGACGAAATCCCGGAGGTGGCAGCCGTGGCAGCTGGCGACCTCGACCTGGTCATCGAGCAAGGCGCGACGTTTGACCAGTCCTACATCTGCAACACGGACGACCCGAGCTTCACCTGGGCGGGCTGGTCCGCGCGAGCCCAGTTCCGGTCCTCCGCGTCGGCGACCGGGGAGCTGTACCTCGACCTCACGCCGTACCTGACCGTCGACGGCGCGGTTGTCCGGCTCGCCATTCCCGCCGCGCAGACCGCGACCCTGGACAAGGACGGCCGCTGGGACCTGGAAATGGTCATGGGCTCGACCGTCGTCCGGATCCTCAAGGGCCGGGTCATCGTCGATCCGGAGGTGACCCGGTGAAGATCCAGGTCGTCGGCGAAAACCTGAACGACAACATCAACGTCGTCGGCGGGGTCCCGTCGATGGTCATTGAAGCGCACGTCGGGACCGTCTGGTCTGTCATGGGACAGACCGGCTCCGTCACCGGCCTTGCGCTCGCCGTGGATGTGGTGGCTGCGCAGGCGGCAGCCGAAGCCGCAGCGGCCCTCGACGCGACCGCCAAAGTCGAAGCCCATCGGGTCGCCGCTGACCCGCACGGCGACCGCGCCTGGGCCACCGGTCAGTTCCTGCCCCTCGGCGGTGGCAGCCTCACCGGCGCCGTCACCACAACCGGAGCCGTCACCGGGGCGAGCTTCAACACCGACGGCACCGTCCGCAGCGGAAACTTCCGCACGCTCAGCGACACCGAGCACGCGCTGACCGTCTACCAGCGGGCCACCGGCACCTCGCCCGGAAGCGTTGCGCTGAACGTCATCAGCGACAAGCCCGGCGACAGTGCGATGTGGCTCACCGGACACGAGAAGGATCGCGGCACCTTCAAGGTCGCCCACAAGAACCCGGGTGCCGGCGCCACAGCGGACACCGGCTCCTCCGCGATCTCCATCGACCTGCAACGCAACGGGCAGGGAGGCACGGCGGCCCAAGGCATCTGGCTCACCGCGACCGAGGGCCCGACGACGGGCCGTCTGCTGGTTCTGCGGAACAGTGACCCCGCCACGACTGATGACTTCGTCGTCAACGCCGCTGGCCTGACCGGCATCCGCATCCCCGTCGGCAACGTTCCGGCCGCGGCCTTGGAGGTCCGGCAGCGCGACACGACCACGGTCGGCGCGCTCATCCTCGGCGCCGCGAGCACAACCCAGCCGATCTTCCAGGTGAAAACATCCGGCGGGACCGCGACGCTCGAGGTCGGCACGTCCGGCGCCATTGTCACCAGGGCCATCAGCTTCTTCACCAGCGCCCTCCAGCTCGGCTCCACGTCCACGGACTTGGGCGGGTCCGGCGGCGTCGTTATCTCGATGAAGGACGCGACGACCGCGCCGACGACGAACCCGACCGCCGGGGTGATCGCGTACAGCCAGGGTGGCGTGTTCAAGGTCCGCAACGCGGCTGGGGTCGTCTTCGACACGACCCGCCGCACCGTGACCGGCAGCCGGGGCGGCAACGCGGCGCTCGCGTCGCTCCTCACGCAGCTCGCAACGATCGGGCTGATCACCGACAGCAGCAGCTGACCTCACACCCGGAAGGCCCGCGCCCATGGCCGACGAAGTAGCGCAGCACACCCGAGTCGCCTGCGCCGTGCTCCATACGGACGGGCAGGGCAACGTCATCCCGTGCCCCGGCTATCCGCACGCGGAGGAAGAGTCGAAGCCCGACGAGTTCGGCCTGCACCACTGCCCGCACTGCACGGACGCGGTCGTCGACCTCGACGAGCACCTGAAGACGTGCACCGCACGCAAGGAAGACGAGATCGCCGAGGCGCGCCGTCTCCTCGCCGAAGACCAGCAACGCCGCATGCAGGCCTGCAACGCCGAGATCGAGCAGGTCCTCGCCAAGCACGGCATGCGGCTACAGATCAGCCAGCCCACCGTCGCCATCGTCCCCGCCGAATAGGAGGTACGCCATGGCCGACGACCTCCTCGTCATCATCCCGACCCGCGGCCGACCCCACGCCATCCCCGAGATCATGCAAGCCTGGGACGACACCGGGGCCACGGCGGACGTGCTGTTCTGCGTCGACAAGGACGATCCTGAACTCGCCGGCTACAAGGCGCAGGCGAAGGCGTTCGCCGACGACGGACGGGTGCGGTTCGTGTACTGGGCGCGGAAGCGGCTGTGCGGCACGTTGAACCAGGCCGCCGTGAAGAACGCGCCGAACTACCGGTTCCTCGCCTTCCTCGGCGACGACCACCGGCCCCGGCCCGCCGCGATGCCGTGGGATGCGCGGATCCGTGAATGCCTGTCCGGCGGGCCCGGCATCGTCTACGGGAATGACCTCCTCCAAGGCGAAGCCATGGCGACCGCCGTCGCGATGACCAGCGACATTGTCGAGACGCTCAACTACTTCGCGCCGGACTGCCTGGTGCATCTCTGCCTGGATCTGGTCTGGATCGAATGGGGGCGCGGCATGGGCCGCATCACCTACCTCGACGACATGGTCATCGAGCACCTCCATCCTGCGGCTGGCAAGGCGCCCAGTGACGCTGGCTACGAAGAGGTCAACAGCGAGCAGCAGGTGAGCAGCGACTCCGCCGCCTACTACGAGTACCGCGACGGCGGCGGGTTGGCCGCCGACCTGGACAAGCTGCGGAAGCTCGTCGAGGAGGCAGCGTGACCGCCGAAGCCGTCATCCGGGCGTGGGATCAGGCCGACCCCGAGGCGATCCACCCGCTTCGCCGCGTCTCCGAGGACGCCTACTGGGAGTCCGGTCGCGCGCAGGCCGACATGCTCGCCACCGTCATCCCCGGCGGCGTGAAGGTCCTGGACTTCGGCTGTGGTGACGGCCGTGTCGCCATCCCGATGGCCGGGCTCGGCTACGAGGTGACGGCTGTCGACTCGTCGCAGCGCATGCTTGACCGACTTACCGAACGCGCACCGGACATCACCACCGTGCAGGCCGCCGCCGACGGCATCGGCGCCCACCTCGGGCGCCGCCGCATGGACGCCGTTTACTGTCTCGCCGTTCTGATCCACCACAGCTACGACGACTGCCTGCACATCATCGAGCGCCTGCGGGCGGCCACCAAGCTCGGCGGGATCCTCGTCCTCGACTGGCCCGTCTCCGACCAGCCGTCCGAAGCCGACAGCTGGATCGGCGTCACCACCTGGTCCGACCAGCAGCAGGCCGACGCCTGCGAGCGGATCGGACTGGAGCCCGTCGACAGCGGGCTGCCGTGGGGCGTCTACCGAGCTGTGAAGCCCGCCACCGACTGAACCGCCACCCACTCAAACGCCTGCGGCTTGATCACCGCAGGAAGGAAGCCCCGAGTCTCCTGGCTCGGGGCTTCCGCATTTCCAGGAGAGAGCCATGGAGCAGCACTGCGGGAAGAACCGCTGGGAGTACGGCCATCACGCGATCGTCAGCCTCGATGGAGAAAAGCCCGAGGTTATCGGCTGCATCGAGTGCGACTGGGACTCCGTAGTCCATAGTGACCTAGGCGACGACCTGACGGCGGTGGAGCGCTTCGAGCATCGCTACGAGCAGCCGACGCGGTGCATAGCGATCAACCAGAACGGAACGCGGTGCAAGTTGCTTGCGGACGCTGGTGGTAGATGCGACCGCCACGAAGACAGGCGTGCACTCTGGAACAGGAGTTACGCCGAGTTTCGGTCTCCGTGGTCTCGCGTCTCGCTACCAGAGGCGTATCGAGAGGTCTTCATCCGCGCCATTCGGGACGCAGGGCTCGTCGAGAAGGGGCAGCAGGTCAAGCGTGAGACCTTCGAGAGAGCCCGCGAGCTGCGCAGGGCGTCCGTTGTGTACTTCGTGGAGCGCGACGGCATGATCAAGATCGGAACCACGACGAACTTGCAAGCCCGACTCAGGAATCTGGGACAGGGCGGGTGCAAGATGCCCGACGGCATGACGGTTGGGCCGGTCACCCTGCTCGCGTCGACGCCGGGCGACCGGGTGGACGAGTCGCAATATCATGAGCGCTTCCGCAAGCAGCGGGTCGGCGGGGAGTGGTTCCGTCCCAACAAGGCGCTATTGCGGGTGATCGAGGATCTGCAACGGGCCGAACGGAACGTCCGCAAGGACGTCCTCGATGAGGTGCTTGAGGCTGCTTGACCACCGCTATCGGTCCTGGGTGCGCTTCCGTTTCGGGTGGGCGGCACGCCACGCGTCGATCGCGTCCTCGGCCCACAGAGAGGCCCGTCCCACCTTCGTGGGCTTCGGGAAATCCGGTGTTCGAGTGGCGTGGTTGTACAGCGACTGGCGGTTGATACCGAGTCGCTCCGCTGCCTCGTCGGACGTCAGATAGCCGGGGATCTGCATGCCATCAGGGTAGCCGCGTTGGAGTAGCTCGGCTAACCATCGGTGATAACCTTGGAGTAGTTCAACTACTCCAAGGAGATCCGCGTGGAAGAGCCCAAGAAGGTCCCCCACCAGAAGACCCGACTGCGCGGCAACGCCATCAAGCGCATGCCAGACATCGACCGCTTCTGGACTCTCGTAGACCGGTCTGGCGGCCCCGACGCTTGCTGGCTGTGGCTGAGCGGCACGAACCGGGCTGGCTACGGCAGGTTTCGGGTCCATCCGACCACCTATCTGGCGACGCGCTGGATCATGAGCCAGATACTCGGCCGAACTCTTCGCTGGGACGCCGAGGTGAAGGAACTTGTCTGCCACCGCTGCGACAACCCGCCGTGTGTGAACCCGGCCCACCTCTACATAGGTGACGACTCCACCAACATGCAGGACTGCTCCCAGCGCGGGCGTCACCACTGGGCCAAGAAGACCCACTGCCCCCAAGGACACGAGTACACCCCAGAGAACACCTATGTGAACGGCGGCAGGCGAACGTGCCGCGAATGCGCCCTGCGGCGAGCCAGAGAGCAGAAAGCTAGAAGGGCGGCCACCAAGTGCGAAACGTCCTCCTCACCGGAGATCAAGGGTTCGTCGGGCGGCACCTGAGACACAGGCTCGAAGACCGAGGTTGGAACGTCGTCGGCGTGGACATCGCGAGAGGGCAGGACGCTCTCGACTTCTTTCGCACCGACGACACCCGGTTTGAACTGGCTGTGCACTGCGCGGCAATCGTCGGCGGCCGGGCCAGCATCGACGGATCCCCGCTCGGTGTCGGCACCAACCTGGCGTTGGACGCCTGGTACATGCGGTGGTTGATCCGCACCGGCACCCCGCGAGCCGTGTACTTCAGCTCGTCAGCCGCCTACCCGGTGGCGCTTCAGCAGCCCGGCGACGTGCGGCGTCTGCACGAAGAGGACATCAACCTCATGTACATGGAGGAACCCGACGCTTCCTACGGCTGGGCGAAGTTGACGGGGGAGAAGCTCGCCAGCTACGCCGAAGCCGAAGGCTGCCGCATCCTCATCCCGCGGCCGTTCTCCGGATTCGGTGAGGACCAGGCGCCGTGCTACCCGTTCCCCGCGTTCATTCAACGGGCCAAGCGGCGCGACGACCCGTTCGAGATCTGGGGCGACGGCAGCTCGACCCGCGACTGGATCCATATCGACGACCTGATCGGCGCCACCCTCGCCCTCCTCGACGCCGACGTCACCGGACCCGTCAACCTCGGCTGGGGACGGGCGACCTCGTTCGACGAGCTCGCCCACATCGTCACCACGGCGGCCGGCTACCAGCCCGAGTTCAAGCACCGGCACGACGCACCGCAAGGCGTCCACCATCGCGTGTGTGATCCCAGCCGGATGCTCAACCACTACGCACCGACCGTGACGCTGGAAGAGGGCGTGCGGCGGGCGCTCCACACCTGACCACCCCACGGAAGGCCCGCGCCCATGACTTCCGCCCCTCAGCGACGAGGCGCCGACATCGAGATCATCGACCCGGGGAGCGGCGGCCCCGTCCTCGTTCCGAGCGCGGTGCGCATCAACGGCGTCGACATTCCCATCCCGAGCGGCACGAAGATCCGCGTCCACGACATCAGCGAAGACGAAGCCGTCACCGTCACCCTCACCATGTTCGCCCGCCGCGTCGTCATCGCAGCCGAAGACGACCTGTAACCCCCGGAGCCCGCGCCATGGATCTCCACGCCTGGATCACCCAGCAAGTCGACCGCGCTGAAGCCGATTCGCGATCAGACCTGAAGGGACTGCGGGTCGCCTTCGATCCGGACGGCAGCGGGCCGGTTATCACCGGCGTCGTCACCGGGGCCACGCGCACCGGTGAAGGACTCCAACTCGACATCGCCCGATACGGGGCTGAGTCGATCGACGAGGCGTGGGCGGATGTTCCGGCGATCGCTGCCGCACTGCGCCGCTGCGAGGCAGACCGCCGCATCCTCGCCCGGCACCGGCTCGACCCCAAGGCTGACGGTGAACATGCAGCAGCCTGCGACGGGTGCGGCTACGAGTGGGTGCAGGACCACTGCGACCCGTTCGTCGACAACCTCAACGACTGCCCCGAGCTGCTGGACCTCGCCCACGCCCACGGCATCACGCCCGAGATCCTCGCCAGCCTCGACCGGCCGACGCCGCCCGAACCGCAGCCGCGTGACGGCAGGCGTCTCGGGCTCGGCGACATCCTCGCTACCCCGCCCATCACCACCAGCGACGTGCCCGAAGCGCTACGCGGACCCCGCTGGAAGCCGTAACCCCACACCACAGGAGCCCGCGCCATGGCCCGCCTGCAGATCCTCGAACTCCCCGAAGGCACCGGAGACGACAGGCCGCCATTCGTGCTCGTCGTCGACCAACTCGACGGAGACGCCGCGGAGGCCATTGCCAACGCTGGCCTGACTACAGCCGAACTGATCGGCGCCCGCGCCGTCCTCGTCTTCGAAGAGACCATCGACATCCCCGCCAACGAGACGCCCGTCGACCCCGACGGCTACCCGCTGAAGATCCGCGTCGAGCCCGACTTCGAGCAGTTCCGCCAGCAGGTCGAAGAAGAGATCCGGTACGCGCAAGGCAAGCTCACCCGGGCGCTCAACAGAGACACCGAACGCAGCCCCGAGGAGTAGTGATGGCCGGAGGGTGGCAAGGCTCAGGGCGCAAGGCGAGGCTCCCATCTGGGTGGGCCAGGATCCGCGCTGAGATCCTCAAGCGCGATCCGACGTGCAAGATCTGCGGAGTCAGGCCGTCGACCCACTGCGATCACATCGTGGCCAAGGCAGACCGGAACGGGCCGTCGGATCTGCAGGGCGTTTGCGGACCCTGTCACGACCAGAAGAGCAGCCGTGAAGGGAACGAGGCGCAGCGCGCTAACCCGCGGCCCGGACGGACACGGCCGAGCGAACAGCACCCCGGACTGAGGTGACCTGATGCTTTCGACCTACGTTCGCGTCCCGCACGGCACGGACCCCGAACCGGCCGCACTGACAGAGATCCTTTGGCGTGCGCAGACCGAACACGTCTTCCTCGCGCGCCCCCTCGATCTGAAGATCGCACCCGTCACCGGCGGCGTAGCTCAGCTCGCCACCGTCATGGGCCTCGCCCCCGACGAAGGCCACGACGTCTATCGCGTCGACAGCGAAACCACGCCGTGCCCGCATACCTCGTAGTCCACGCTGAACGCCGCGGCGACGATACCGTCGTGGAAGACCCCAACCTCGTCGTCGAGTTTGTAGACGGCTGGGTCCTCTTCAAAGACCGCGACCTCATCAAACCCAACCGGGTCGCACTCGCCATCCCTGCCACGCAGGTCCTACGCGTCGAACGGGTAGACGAAGAGCAGGACCCCGAACGCGAGGAGCCCGCGCCGCAGAAGGAGTGAACCGCTGTGGCAAGCAAGGGACGCGGAAGCCGAAGCCGGCGAGGGAACGTCGCAGCACTGCGCCAGCACTGGGGACCTTCAGGCGCTGGTGGAGCACGCATCAGGTGGGGGACACCGGGCGACTGGGGTCGATGCAACCGCCTGCTCAGCAAGTACATGGGAGCGAGGGCGAAGGGCTACTGCCAGCTCATGCACATCCGATCCACTGGAGTGGCGACCGGCAGTCGAGCCAACCCAGGCAGGCGGACCAGGTAGCACCAGCCGGCCGCCCACTGGGGCACGGCGCGGGGAGCACTGGCATGGCACTGCACGTCCTACCGATCGGCGACCTGGTCGAGCACGTGTCCGACGACAACTGCTTGTGCGGACCGACATCGAAGCCGATCAAGGCTGCTGACGGATCGGTCAGTTGGTCGGCGATTCACCACAGCCTGGACGGTCGCGAGCTGACCGAAGTCGATCACTGATCTCATGATCCAAACCAGAAACGGACATAGGGGGCATACCCCCTCCCTGTGATCCTTTAGGGATCGGGGCCGTATAGCACCTGACATCGCCCCCGGGTTTCCAAGGCCGCTGACCTGCAGTGATGCCCGACCGGTCAAGTCCACCCGCCTCCGGGTGTGCGGTCGCGAGATCATAACGATGCAGGTCAGAGCGCTATAGCCGTGACATCCGTTGGCTAGACTGGACGCATGACGTCGACCGCTGTTGCCCGCCGCGCCGAGTGCGTGCAGTGCGCCGGCCCGCTGCCGCTGATGGCGCGGGCGGATGCGCGGTTCTGTGGTGCGACCTGTCGGAAGCGGTCGAGCCGGGCCCGGATTGCTGCCCGCCAGGAGCGGATGGCCGCTGAGCAGCAGGCACGCATCCCGGTTGAGTTGACGTCGCGTCCTCGCTGGGTGCGGCACAAGGACAAGGTTCCGATGCGCACGGACAGTCGGTTCGCCTCGGTGAAGGATCCGTCGTCGTGGTCGGACTACGCCGCGGTCGCCGCCTCGAAGACTGGTGACGGTGTCGGCTTCGTCCTGACGGCCGGTGACGGCATCGTCGTCGTCGACTTGGACCACGCGGTGGAGGACGGCCGGGTACTGCCGTGGGCGCAGGCCATCATCGACCGGGTGCCGCCGACGTACATGGAGCGCGGCCGGTCTGGTTCTGGCCTGCATCTGTGGTTCCGTGGCGCGGTCCCGCATGGCCGGCGTATCCGCCGGGGGGAGTTGGCGTTCGAGGTGTACTCGGATCGCCGCTACATCATCGTGGGCGACCGGGTTGCCGGGACGCCGTTGAGTCTTGCCGAGCTGCCTGATGCGGCCGGTTTGATCGCCTCGCTCTGACGCCCTGGCGGCGTCCCTGAGTTGGGGCGTCGTTGTTTACAGCCCTCTGTGCGCCCTGGTGGCGTGCTCTGACCCTGGAGGTCGTCATGGGCGCTCGTGGACCTATCGGTAAGCGCTCCGAGGAGCGCATGGGCCATCGCTCGAAGGAAGAGAAGGACTCCGTCACGAAGGCGCCTTCAGGGACGCCGATGGATCTGCCTGACCTGCCGGATGCGGATCCGTTGTGGCATCCGATTGCCTCGGACTGGTATCTCTCTCTCAGGGAGTCGGGTCAGGCTGCGTTCTATCAGCCGTCGGACTGGGCGGTTGCCCGGTACGCGGCGGATCTGATGTCGAAGGTGCTGTTGTCGGAGCGTGGCCCGAACGGCCAGCTGGTGGCGGCGCTGAACTCGGTGATGTCGTCGCTGCTGACGACGGAGGGCGACCGGCGGCGGGCCCGCATGGAGCTCGAGCGGAAAAAGCCTGCCCCGCAGGGCGATGCGAAGGTGACGGCGCTTGACGACTACCGCTCCGCCTTCGGTGGCTGAGCAGGCAGTCGAGGAAGTCCCGGACGAGATCACGCCAGTTGTCATTGGGCCGACGTGGACGCGCGGCGAGGACGGTCTGTTCGTGCGGCCGGAGTTCACGCTCGGCTGGCATGTTCTCGTATGGACGGGCGCCTATCTGCAGCATCGCGGGCAGCCGTGGAGGTATACGAACGAGCAGGTCCGGCTGATTCTGTGGTGGTTCGCGCTGGACCCGGAGACGGGCGAGTTCGCGTATCGGGATGCAGTGCTTCAGCGCTTGAAGGGCTGGGGCAAGGACCCGTTCGGGGCGACGCTGTGCGCTGTCGAGTTCATCGGCCCGTCCCGCTGGTCGGGGCTAGTCGCCGGGCCGGACGACGAGAGCGGGGTGCCGGAGGGGCAGCCGATTGGCGAGCCGCACCCGGAGCCGTGGGTGCAGGTGGCTGCGGTCTCAAAGGACCAGACCCGCAACACCATGATCATATTCGGGTCGCTGTTCACACCGAAGGCCCGGGATGAGTTCGGCGTTGATGTCGGCAAAGAGGTCGTGTACGCCCACAAGGGGCTGGCCCGCATCGAGGCCGTGACCTCCTCGCCCCGCGCCCTTGAGGGCGGCCGGACGACGTTCACGCTGCTCAATGAAACGCACCACTGGATCGAGTCGAACCAAGGTCACGAGATGGCCGCGACGATCGAGCGCAACGCCACCAAGTCGGCGGACGGCTCGGCGCGCACCTTCGCGATCACTAACGCCTTCGAGCCGGGCGAGGACTCGGTTGCCGAACAGACGCGGGACGCCTACGAGGCTGCCGACGCCGGCCGCGCGGAGGACACGGGCATCCTGTACGACTCGCTGGAGGCCCCGCCCGAGGCGAAATTGACGAGGCCGTGGCTGGAGAAGGTTCTCAAAGCGGTCCGGGGCGACTCGGTCTGGCTGAACATCCCTCGCATCGTCAAGTCGATCCTCGACGTCCGTAACCCGCCGAGCCGCTCACGGCGCTTCTGGTACAACCAGATTGCCGCGGCCGAGGACGCATGGCTGTCCCGCTACGAGTGGGACGCCTGCAAGCGCGAAGATCTGACGCTGGCGGATGGAGACGAGGTCGTCTTGTTCTTCGACGGTTCGAAGAGCGACGACGCTACGGGCCTGGCGGCGTGCCGCATGTCGGACGGCCTGGTGTCTGCGCTGGGTGTGTGGCAGAAGCCGGCGAACTGGCCGGCGCCGAACACGCCGGGCTTCGTGCCGTATCGGGTGCCTCGCGACGAAGTGCACGGCGTCGTCGAGAACGCGTTTGCCCGGTTCAAGGTGCTGGCGTTCTTCGCCGACCCGGGCTCGGGCCAGGACGATGACGGCGAGATGTACTGGGACACCTACATCGACCTGTGGGGTCAGACGTGGGGCGCCAAGCTCACGCTGCGCTCCGTCCTGTCGGGCCCGAAGGCGCATGCGGTGCGCTGGGACATGCGTGATTCCCGCAATCAGGAGACGTTCACGGAGGCGGTGAAGCGGACGCATGCGGACGTGTTGGAGCGGACGCTCTTCCATGACGGGCACAAGGTGCTGCGCACGCATGTGATCAATGCCCGGCGGCGGACGAACCGTTGGGGGATCACCATCGGCAAGGAGCACCGTGAGTCTGCCCGAAAGATCGACCTTGCTGTGTGTGCGATTGGGGCACGCATGCTGCGCCGCATGATCCTCAACTCTCCGAAACGGGCCAAGAAGAAGACGCCAGGCAAGGGAAGGGTTGTGGTGCTGCGGTGACCCTGTCCATCCCTGAACTGCCGCTGGTGTACCTGTCGGATGATGAGCTTGCCCTGATCAACGTGCTGCGTGCGGACATGCTGCGTGACCGGTACGCCCTGCAGTTGCGGGACGCGTATTTCAACGGCGAGCAGCTGGTCAGGGATCTCGGCATCAGCATCCCGCCGCAGTTGAAGGGCCTGCACACGGTCATCGGCTGGCCGCGAGTTGGTGTCGAGTCGCTGGAGGAGCGCCTGGATCTTGAGGCGTTCCGGTGGGCGGACGGCTCCGATTCGTCGGAGCTGGAGGAGATCGCCGATTCCAACGATCTGTTCGACGAGTCGTCGCTGGCCCATCTGGACGCCCTGATCTACGGCCGGGAGTATCTGGCGGTTGGTACTGGCGACTGTGGTGACGACTGCCCTCCGCTGATCACGGTGGAGTCGCCGCTGGATATGACGCTGATGTGGGATGCCCGGCTGCGTATGGGTACGGCGGCACTCCGCGAGTGCGCGGCGGACACGTACATCGAGTCGGGCCCGGACGAGCGGATGATCGTCCTGTATCTGCCGGATCAGACGATTACGGCGTTGCCGTCGGAGTCTGGCGGCTGGGAGGTCGTCGACCGCGACATCCACAACCTTGGTGTCGTGCCGGTGGTGCGGCTGGCGAACCGGCAGCGCACCGCAGACCGCGTCGGCAAGTCTGAGATCACTACCGACGTCATGTCGATCACGGACGCGGCATGTCGGCGCCTGATGGGCATCGAGGTCGCGGCGGAGTTCTTCGGGGCCCCGCAGCGCTACATCCTCGGGGCTTCCGAGTCGGCGTTCCAGGACGCGGAGGGCAACGCGAAGTCGGCGTGGGAGACGTACATCGGCCGCGTCCTGGCGCTCGAGCGGGACGAGAACGGCGACGTGCCGGATGTCGGCCAGTTCGCCGCGCACGACCCGTCCGGCCAGACGCGGATCGTCGACTTGTACGCCCGGATCATGTCGGCGCAGTTCGGTCTGCCGCCGCACATGCTCGGCTACACCACCGACAACCCGGCCTCCGCGGACGCGATTCGGTCGACCGAGGCGAAGCTGGTGAAGAAGTCGGAGCGGCGGATCCGCCGTTTCGGACGGGGCTGGCAGGACGCGATGCGTCTCGCCTTGTGGCTTCGCGACGGTGAGCCGCCGGACAAGACTCGGCGGATCGAGACGGTGTGGCGGAACCCGGCGACGCCGACGATTGCAGCCCAGGTGGATGCGACCGTCAAGCTCGTCAGCGAGGGCATCCTGCCTGCCGACTCGGACGTCGCGTTGGAGATGGCCGGTTTGACGGAGAACCAGCGGAAGCGAGTTCGGGCGGACCGGCAGCGCGCCGCGGGCCGGGCCGGTAGCAGCTCGCTGATGGACCGTCTCGCTGAGCTCGGCGCCGGCGGAAGCGGCACGAGCCCGGAGCCGTCGGAGGCCGACCTTGGCATCGACAGTCTCGGATAGCTCAGCATCCGCATCCCGCTGGCGGGCGGCGCAGCTCGGGTTGACGACACTCCTGCTGCGTGACCTTCGTGGCCTGCGGCGTCTCATCAATCCGGCCCGGCTGCAGGCCACGGTGCCGTCGTGGATCGAGGCTGTGTCGTTGGTCGTAGCCCGCTACTCGGAGGTGTCGGCAACGCTCGCCGCCGACTTCTACGACGGGGAGCGCGATGCGGCCGGAGTGCCCGGATCGTTCACGGTTCCGCTGGCAGACGCTCCTCCGGCCGAGCAGACGTCGAGTTCGCTGCGCTGGGCCACGAAGGATCTGTGGCCGCGCGAGGAAGCGGTCGCCACGGCAGCGCAGTTGGACCCCTTCGATGTGAGGCTCGAAGCTGCGATGGGCAATGCGGATGCGGTGACGCAGAAGCTGGTCGCCGACCGCGGTCGAGCCACTTTGCGGCGAGCCGTCGACGACGACCCGCAGGCAGTGGCTTACGCCAGAGCGGCAGCTTTGGGCGCCTGCTTCTTCTGCAAGCTCATGTCCAGCCGCGGGGCCGTGTACGCGACGGCACAGACCGCAGGCCGCGACGCCAATGACCGGTTCTCCGGTGACGCGTCGGTGGTGAAGTTCCACAACAACTGCCACTGCGGGATCGTCCCGGTTTTCCGGGGGCAGCGGTTTGAGCTGTCGCCGCAGGCGGCGGAGTGGGATCGCATCTACCGCGAGTACGCCCAAGGCCGTCCGGGAGACCAGCTCCGCCTGTTCAGGCGGGCGCTGGCCGAGCACGACAGTAATCCGCTCCCCGGATCTCACTGATCAACGAGGTCGCCCTGGTGGCGGCCTTTCTCATTTCCACAGCCCCTGGAGGGCCGATTCGTCATGCCCGAAGAGACCGAGACCGTCGAGCAGCAGCAGGACACCGGCAGCGAGGAGACCGTCGAGGAGACGGCGACCGAGGAGAACGGCACCGAGACGGCGGAGGACGCCCAGGAGGCGGACGCCGGCGGCGAGGAGAAGCCGTTCGACCGGAAGAAGTTCGAGGCCGAGCTCCGCAAGAAGAACAGCGAAGCCGCGAACCTCCGCAAGCGGCTCAAGGAGCAGGAGCCTCTGCTCGCCGAGCTGCAGCGTCGCAAGGATGCGGAGAAGTCCGACACCGACCGGCTCACGGACCAGCTCACTGCCGCTACCGAGCAGATCATCAAGACGCGTCAGCGGCTGGTGCGCACGCAGGTGCAGGCGCTGGCGATGACCGGGTTCGCGGACCCGGAGGACGCGGTCGGCGCGCTCGATCTCGACTCGTACATCGACTCTGACGGCGATATCGACGAGGCGGCCATCGAGGCCGACCTTCAGGCGCTTTTGGAGCGCAAGCCGCACTGGGCGAAGGCCCAGCCCCCGGAGGGCCCGCGGCGTCCCGCACCGGATCGCACTCAGGCGTCCGGCGCCAACAAGCAACGGTCCCCCGACCCCGCGGACGAGTTCGCGGGGTTCATCAAGGCGCGGCTCAGTGGCCGCTGAAAGCAGGTAGACCATGGTGGCCACGGCCCCCCTCAAGCTGTCCGACGTCAATGCGTCGCTTCTGCCGCGCACGATCACGGCGCCGATCTTCGAGAAGTCGGTCGAGCAGTCCGCGATCATGACGCTGGCGCGTCGTGCCCCGCTGGCGATCGACGCGACGACGTCGGTTCCGATCCCGATGGACGTGCCGACCGCGGACTGGGTCGGCCAGGCCGCGAAGAAGCCGCTCTCCAGCGGCGGCGTCGACGTCAAGCAGATGACGGCGAAGAAGCTCGCCGTCCTCATCCCGGTCGCCGAAGAGGTCGTCATGACCAACGCGGGCGGCCTGTGGACGCAGCTGCAGACCGACCTGCCGACGGCGTTCGCCCGCGCCTTCGACCACGCGGCGATCCACGGCAAGACCATGAAGGGCGCCACCGGCCCCTTCGACGACTACCTGGCCATGACCACCAACGCGGTCGCCCTGGGCACTGCGGCGCAGGCGGACGGCGGCATCTGGGCCGACCTCGTGACCGGCATGGAAGAGGTCATCGACGGCGACTGGGACTACACCGGAACCATTGCCGACCACCGCCTCAAGCCGAAGCTGCTTCTGGCCACGGACACCACGGGCCGGCCGATCCTCGTGGACACGCAGACGCCGGGCACGAACATGGCGTCGGCGGGCACGCTGATCGGTGAGCCGCTCGCCTACTCGCGGTCGGTGTCGGGCAAGCAGCGCCGGCAGTCGGCTTCGACGGACACGGGCCTGCGCGCGATCGGCGGTGACTTTTCCCAGGCGGCGTTCGGCGTGGGAATGGACATCACCGTGCGGATCTCCAAGGAGGCCACGTACATCGACGAGGACGGCGGCGTCCACTCGGCGTTCCAGGAGAACCTGGTGCTGCTGCTGGCGGAGGCGTTCTACGGCTACGTGCAGGGCGACGCGGAGGCGTTCGTGAAGTACACCGGCACCCCTTCGGGGTCCTGATGGGGCGGGCTGTCCCGGCTTCCGCGCCGGGCGGGGCAGCCAGGCCGCTGTCCATCGTCGCCAGGGTTCACGCCATGCCACCGGAGCACAATGCGGGCGCCGAGCACATGCTCGTGTCGATGCTGCGGCCGATGGTGGAGCGTGGGCACGACGTGTCTGTGTGGCTGTCCCGCTACGGCAAGGCCCACAAGGAGTACGACTACCGCGGCATCCGTGTGGTGCCGCTGGAGTCGCGGCTCGATTTCCCGACTGCGGTCAAGCGGGCTGACGTGCTGCTGGCGCATCTGGAGACGGTGCCGTCGACGGCGTCGCTGGCTCGCGGGTGGGGCAAGCCGCTGATCGTGGTCTGCCACAACACGCACCGGCCGACGTTCCGTGACGCTGCGGCTGGCGGGACCGCGCTGGCGGTCTACAACAGCCAGTGGATGGAGCGGGAGGCGGAACTCTTCTTCGCCGAGTACCCGAAGTCCGTCCAGCCCGAGTCATCGCTGGTCGTGCGCCCGCCGGTGTTCGCCGACGAGTACGCGACGAAGCCCGGCAAGGCCATCACGCTGATCAACTGCAACCCGGAGAAGGGCGGCAAGGTGCTTGATGCGCTGGCCCGCCGAATGCCGGATCAGCAGTTCCTTGCGGTGCGCGGCGCCTACGGCGAGCAGATCCTCCCGGACCTGCCCAACGTCGAGATCGTCGAGCACGTCAGCGGCGAGGACATGCGGGAGACGGTGTACGCCCGAACCCGCGTCCTGCTGATGCCGTCGTCCTACGAGTCGTGGGGCCGGGCCGGCTGCGAGGCGCTCGCCTCCGGCATTCCGGTCGTGGCTCATCCGACGCCGGGTCTCACCGAGAGCCTCGGCGAGGCCGGCATCTTCGTCGACCGCAACGACGTGGCCGGCTACGAGGCGGTGCTGCGGAAGCTGAAGACGGCCGCCGAGTACCGACTGGCGTCGAAGCGGGCGAAGGCCCGGTCCGCTGAGCTCGACCCGGCATCGGATTTGACCGCCTGGTGTGACGCCGTGGAGTCCCTGGCCAGATAGGAGGAGTCGTGGCATTCGTCCCTCCTACCGTGGAGCAACTCGGCCTCTACCTGGGGCTGGAGGAGATCGACGGCAACCGCGGAGACCTTCTCCTCGCGACGGCGGTCAGTCTCTGCCAGACCGTCGTCAAGCCGCTCCCTGAGGGTGCGGAGGCGGTCGTCCTGTCTGTGGCTGGCCGCGCCTACGTGAACCCGCAGCAGGTGTCTTACGAGACGATCGGCCCCATGTCGGTGCAGCGCCCCCAGGGTTCTGGCGGCCTGTACCTGACGAAGGCCGACAAGTCCGCGCTCAAGTCCCTCGCGGGCCGCGGCGGCGCGTTCACCGTCGATCCGACACCGTCAACGGCGGACCCGTCGCCGACCTGGCCGATCGACGACGCCGGATTCGCGGACGAGTTCGAACCCGGCTGGGGATACTCCTGATGCCGGCGCCGTACCCGTTCGGTGAAACGGTACGCATCGTGCGAACCGGCCCCTCGCCCGGACGGGACCCACGCGGCCAACCGCTGCCGGGCCCGGACGAGTCATTCGACATCGAAGGCTGCGTCGTCACCCCGCGCGCGGAGACGCCCCAGGTGGGCGGTTCGCAGCAGCAGGACCGCGACACGGTCATCGTCGGCTGGACCGTGTACGCGCCGGCCGACCATCCGAAGATGCCGCTGCGCACCACGGACAAGGCCAAAGTGCGCGGCGTCGACTGCGAGATCACGGGCGAGCCGGGCGACTGGGGCCGTAGCCCGTTCACCGGCACGCGCGGCCCTGTCCAGTTCGCTGCTGACCGTGTGACCGGCTAGCTGCGGGCTTGCTCGACGGCGGCGACCAGCTTTTCGGCTGCGTCGTTGCTCTTCTTCGGGATGGACAGGCTGTGGGGGTCCTCGTATGGGGGCCTGCCGCCGTGTGTGAGTCCGTTCTTCTCGCCTGCGGCGAGGCTGCCGGGGAGCACGAATTGCACGTAGCCGTGCATGGGCAGGCTGCCTGCTTTGAAGCGGGTTCCGGTGATGTCGGCGGCGCGGATCCGTACTGGTGCGGGCTTGGGTCCGACGGGCGTCTTCGTGATGGTGACCCATTCCCCGTCAAAGCTGATCGTGCCGAGCACGCCCTTGACGTCCATGTCCGCCCCCTGGGTTGCGCGAGTTTCTGGAGGGGCTATGGCAGCACGGTTCAAACTGAAGCGCAAAGGCGTCGGCCAGCTTCTGCGGTCGCCGTCAATGCAGGCGGAGATGCTGCGGCGGGCCGAGGTCATCAAGGGTGTCGCCATCGGCCTGTCCCCGGTCGATGCGGGCGGCCCGCATCCCGGCCACTACAAGGAGTCGTGGGAGACGGACAGCACCGCCCGCGGCGGCCGTAACCGGGACCGCGCCACGGCGACGGTCCGCAACACCGCCTACTACGCCCGCTGGGTGGAGTACGGCACCGAGAAGGTTCCCGCACACCATGTGCTGCTTCGGGCAGCCCAGTTGGGCGGCCGGAACCAATGACCGCCCTTGTCGACATTGAGCTGGAGCTCATCACCCGTGGCACGGTCCGGTTCCCCGATGCGGTGGTGCGGGACGAGCTCGACAACAACCTGCTCGCCGAGCTGCCGACGATCCAGATCCAGCAGATCCCCGGCGGTGACGACGACGGGCTGAAGCTGGGTCGGATGCTCGTCGACATCGACGTGTACGCCGCCAACCGCGCGGATGCGATCACGCTGGCCCGCGAGGTCCACGACTGGGTCACCCGCGAGCTTCGAGGCTCGACCAGCGACGCCGCGGTCATCGGCCGGACCAAGGGCCTGACGCTTCCCGCGCCGAGGCCTTACGAGAACACCGCCCTGCGCCGCGCCGGGGCGACCTACGAATTCTTCTGCCACCCGGTCTCCTGACCGGTTTTGGGCCCGCGCCGGACCCGTTTTCCCGCCCGTGCGCGGGCTCTTCCATGTCTGGAGACATCTCATGGTCAACATCACCCGCGCTGCGGATCTCGCGCTGGTCGGTGCGAATGGCGGGGGGTGGGTGTCGCCGGTTGGTACGGCTGCGCCTGCTTCGCCGCTGATTCAGCCGGCCTCTCCGTGGGAGCCGCTGGGCGCCATCAGCGACGACGGCCTCACCTACGGGTTCGACGAGGACAGCCAGGAGTTCACCCCCTGGGGTCTGACCAGCCCGTTCCGCACGCAGATCACCAAGTCGGTGCGGACGTTCGGTCTGACCGTCTGGGAGACCTCTCGGGTCGCCGTGCAGTCGCTGCAGTACCGGCTGGACACAGCCGATCTGGAGCCGGACGGCGACGGACTCACCAAGTACGCCGAGACCGCCTCGCCGTCGCCGGACCGTCGCGCGTTCTGGTTCCTCGTCATCGACGGCGACGCCTACAAGGGCTTCTACGTCCCCGAAGGGGAGATCAACGACCGGTCCGACGTGACGTTCAAGCAGGACGAGATGTCCGGCTATGAGTGGACGATCACCACCTACCCGGATGCGTCCGGGAACACCGTCTACCACGTCGACAAGATCCCCGTCACGCCCGCCTACTCGGGCTCCTGAGCTGGTGGGCGGGCCGGTATAGCCAGCCGGCGCGGGCCCGGCCCGCCCACCTCACTTCCCCTGTCCCGCGCCAGAACATAGGAGGCCCGCGCCATGGCCGGAACCACCAACAGTCGCAAGCCGCGCACGACAGCACGTTCAACATCCCGGCCTGCCGCGACGCGAGCTGTGGAGCCGGAGGAGGACTTCGACGAGCCGGACGTGTCGGAGGCGGAAGCCCAGGAGATCGAGGCCGTCAACAAGCACGTCACTGGGCTGCTGTGCGGTGAGGAAGTCCGCATCATCCCGCCAGGGGCGTGGCGGCAGTCGTGGCAGAACCTGCTGAACAACGGGCAGGTCGGCGCGTTCATGGAGATCGTCCTCCACCCCGACGACTACGAAGTCTTCCTGGACCTCGACCCGACGAACGACGAGGTCGGCGAATTCATCAACGATGCGTCGACCCGCGCGGGTGAGAGCCTGGGGAAATCCGGTGGACCCGCTCCGTCGTCGAGGCGCATGCGGAGGCGGTAGAGGCCGACCTCGCTCGCTACTACCCGGGCACTGATCTCCTAGATGTCCACCGCGGGGCGCTGACCTGGCGGAAGCTCCGTGTGCTCATTCAGCACCTGCCGCCAGAGTCGGCGACGTGGACCGCGCTGCGGAATGCCATGTCGGACGAAGAGCTCGCGGAGCAGGCCGACAAGGGCGAGCCGGAGAAGGGCCGCTGGTCGCAGGTTGAGCAACTCCTAGCGATGGTCGCTGACCGTGTGGCCCGCCTCGAATACGTGCTGATCAGCGTCAACACGGAGCACAAGTCGAAGCGGCCGAAGGCCCCGGAGCCCATTCGCCGTCCGGGCGCGAAGCCCGTGCGGGCGAAGCAGAAGCTCACCGACGCGCAGGCGGACACTCTGTTCCGCCTGATCAATGGAGGCGCCGCGTAGCGCTGAGGGGAGGCCCTCAGTGCCCGCAATCTCTGTTGGCAGCGTCGAGGTCGATGTTCTGCCCAACACGCGGGGGATCTACGGCCATCTGCGCGGTGCGCTGGTTCCGGCGGCGACGCGGGCGGGCCAGGACGCGGGGAACGCGGCAGGACGTTCTCTTGGTCCTGCGATGCGCTCCGAGGTCGGCGGCATCGGCCTGCAGATCGGCGAGCAAATCGGCCGGCAGATCGCTGCCCGCATCAGTGCGTCGGTGCGCGGGGCCCTGCGGGATGGGATCACGCAGGGCGGGCAGACGGCTCGTCCTGCCGCCGTCCGGCAGGGTGATCAGACGGGTGGCGCGTTCGGGCGGGCGTTCCGTACACGCCTGCAGGCTGCGATGCAGAACCTGCCGCGCGCTGATGTCCGCCTCGGCGACACCGGCTTCAACGCCGACCTGGCCCGACTTCGGGCCCGGCTGGAAACCCTGTCGTCCAAGCGCATCGGCGTCGATGTGGATGCGGCGACGGCACTGGTCGAGGTGGAGCGGCTGCAGGAGCAGCTGCGCCGCCTGGGTGCGAACCACCCGGACGTCAACGTGCGCGTCGACACCGGCCAGGCCATCGGCGAACTGGAAGCCCTTCGAGCGGAGATCAACCGCCTGGATGGCCGGACGGCGAATGTCGACGTCGACACCCGGTCGGCTGCGGCGAACCTGCACCTCCTGGCCACGGCGGCGCTCGCGTTCGGCCCGGCGATCATCCCGGCTTTGCCGGTGGTGGCTGCCGGCCTGGGCGCGATCGCCGCTGCTGGTGTGGCTGCTGCCGCCGGTATCGGGGCGGTGGCGCTGGTGGCGGCCCCTGCGTTCAAGGGGATTGCTGGCGCTCTGCAGGCGCAGAAGGCTGCGCAAGATGCGGCGACGAACGCCACGTACCAGGGCGGTCAGGCAGCCGGGCAGGGTGCGTCGAAGGCGTTGCAGATGGCTGGCGCGCAGCAGGCGTTGGCGTCGGCGCAGCGGAATGCGGCCCGGCAGATCGCCGATGCGGAGCGGGGCGTGTCGGATGCGGTCCGCCAGGCCGCACAGAACAATGCGCGCGCCGCGCAGCAGGTGAAGTCTGCCCGCCAGTCGCTGGCGGACGCGTACACGCAGGCCGCGGACCGGATGCAGCAGGCCAACGCCGACGTGTCGCGGGCTGAGCGGGATCTCGCGCAGTCGCAGAAGGCCGCCCGTCAGGCACAGCTGGATTTGGTGGCAGCTCGCAAGGAGGCCACGCAACAGCTCGAGGATCTCAACAACCGTCTGACGGACAGCACCCTGTCGCAGCGGGACGCGCAGATCGCACTGACCGAGGCGACGATCGAACGCGACCGGGTGCTGGAGTCGGAAACCTCGACGGAACTGGACAAGCAGAAGGCGTTGCTCCAGTACGACCAGGCCGTCCAGCGCCTGAAAGAGCAGACGACCGAGACGAAGCGCCTCAAGAACGAGACGGCCGCCGCGAACAAGGCGGGCGTCGAGGGCTCTGACACGGTTCGGTCGGCGCAGGAGCGGCTCGCGTCCGCCCAACAGGACGTCACCGACAAGACGACCGCGCTGAAGACGGCGCAGCAGAACGTCACCAAGACGCAGATCGCCAACAGTCGGTCGATCGCCGAGGCCCAGTCAAAGCTCGCGGACGCGCAGAGGAACGTTGCGGAGACGCAGCGGCAGGGCGCCGAGACCATCGCGCGCGCCCAGGAGCGCGTGGCGCAGGCGCAGCAGGCCGGCGCGGATTCCGTGGCGTCGGCGCAGCGACAGATTGAGTCGGCGTCTATTTCGGCGGCCGGCGGGGTGGATCAGGCTGCGATCGCGCAGGCCAAGTACCGGGCTGAGCTGGCGAAGCTGACGCCGTCGGCGAGGGACACATTCAACGCGTTTTTGGATCTGCGCACAGCGTTCTCGGAGTGGTCGAAGGCGCTGCAGCCAGCGGTGATGCCGATCTTCACGCGGGCGCTGATCGGGCTCAAGAACTCGCTGCCGGGTCTGACGCCGTTTGTTCTGGCTGCAGCCGATGCGATCGGGGGACTGCAGGACCGTGTGTCGGCCGGGTTCAAGTCGCCGTGGTGGCAGCAGTTCAAGACGGAGCTCGCCGGTTCGGTCGGGCCTGCGGTCACAGGGCTGGGGATCAGCTTCGGCCGGATCTTCAAGGGGATGGCGGGTGTCATCGATGCCTTCCTGCCGCACATGGATTCGATCTCGTCGCGGATGCAGACCATCACGGGCCGCTTCGCGACTTGGGGCACCAGCCTGAAGGGTTCCCCGGAGTTTGAGCGGTTCCTGTCCTACTCGTCGGAGCGTGCGCCGCTGCTCGCCGAAACGTTCGGCAAGATCGGTGCCGCGCTTCTCAACATCGGGCTGGCGCTCGAGCCGGTATCGGGCCCGCTGCTGCAGGTGATCGGCGCGTTGGCGCAGGGGCTGAGTTCGATCGCCACGTACTTGCCTGAGCTGGTGCTGGGCATGTACGGCCTGTGGGTTGCCACCCGCCTGTGGGCGGCGGCTCAGGTCGTCGCCAACGGCGCGCTGCTGGCCTTCAACATCATTTCGAAGGCGGGACCGTGGGGCTGGATTGTCCTGGCGATCGCCGCCGTCGTGCTTGCGGTGATCTACATGTACCGGCGGTTCGACTGGTTCCGGGCGGCCGTGCAGGCGGTGTGGACTGCCATTCAGGTGGCGGCGATGTGGCTGTGGACGAACGCCCTCCAGCCTGTCTTCAACGCCATCTGGGGTGCGTTGCAGACGGTCGGCCGGTGGGCGATGTGGCTGTGGACGAATGCCATCAAGCCGTCCTTCGACTTCATCGCGGCGGCGGCGAAGATCCTTCTGACGGCGATCGTGGTCCTGGTCCTGCTGCCGATCATCGCCACGATCAAGATCGTGGGCGCCATCGCGATGTGGCTGTGGACCCACGCGATCAAACCCGCCTTCGATCTGATCGCCGCACACGCGATGTGGCTGTGGTCGAGCGTCTTCTCCCCGGTGTTCACGTGGATCGGCGACAAGGCCACCTGGCTGTGGAAGAACGCCATCAAGCCCGCCTGGGACAGCATCAAGGTCGCAGGCAAGACGCTGTGGGAGACGCATCTACGGCCCGTGTTCCAGAACATTTGGGGCGGGCTGCAGACACTGGGCGGCTGGGCGACCTGGCTGTGGCGTGAAGCGATCAAGCCTTCGTTCGGGCTGATCGCCGACCGGGCGAAGTGGCTGTGGACCAACGGCGTCCGACCCTGGTTCGAGTCCCTGCAGAACGGCGTGAAGGCCGTAGGGACGGCCTTCCGGGTAGCCAAGGACTACATCGGCAAGCAGTGGTCGCAGGTTTCGGCCCTCGCCCGCAAACCTGTCCAGTACGTCGTGGACGTGGTGTACAACCGTGGCATTCGAGGCGTCTGGAACTCTGTGGCCAGCGCATTTGGCGCCCCGAAGCTGGACAAGTTCACGTTCGCCTCCGGCGGCATCATGCCCGGTTACACGCCGGGCCGCGACGTCCACAAGTTCGTCTCTCCGACGGGTGGGGCGCTCGAGCTGTCGGGTGGCGAGGCCATCATGCGGCCGGAGTTCACGCGCGCGGTCGGCTCTGGCTTCGTCGGCGCGATGAACTCGATCGCCAAGTCCCGGGGCGCGCAGGGCGTGAAGGCGGCCCTGTCCCCGGTGTTCGGCGGGAACCCGTCGACACCGACGGACCGGTCCCTGCCCTACGCCAACGGCGGTGTCGTCCAGTCCTTCGCGGATGGAGGCATCTTCGGATGGATCAAGTCCGCCGCGTCGTCTGCGGTCGGTGCGGGCTCGGCGGCCTGGAACACCATCAAGAAGGGCGCCGACTGGCTGAAGGACACGTTGGAGGGATCCGCTCGGGCGGGCGTGAAGAACGTCGTCAGCCCGCTGCTGTCCGGCTTCCCCGGCATGGACACCGGCATCGGCAAACTGATCCGCAAAATCCCCGACAAGATCATCGACGCCCTGTTCGGCTACAGCAAAAAAGCCGACGACAAGGGCGGCGGCGGTATCGGGGGACCACGGATCCAAGCCGCCCTGAGATGGGCGAAAACCCAGAACGGCCTGCCCTACCAGTGGGGCGGCAACGGGAATCCCAGCTGGGACTGCTCCGGCCTGGTCTCGGCCGCAGAGTCCGTCATCCGCGGGCAGACCCCGCACAGGCGGTGGGCGACCGGGGCGTTCTCCGGGAAGACCGCACCTCCGGGCTGGGTCTACCACGGCAACTCCGCATTCAAGATCGGCATCACGAACGCGGGCGTCGGCCACACGGCGGGAACCCTCGGCAAGACCAACATCGAGTCCCGCGGCGGGGACGGCGTCGTCATCGGCTCCCGGGCCCGCGGCTACAAGGACTCCCTGTTCACGTCGTGGTACGGCTTCAAGCCGGGGTCGTTCGACTCCGGCGGCTACCTCCAGCCCGGCATGAACTTGGCGTTCAACGGCACGGGCCGGCCGGAGCCCGTGTTCACGACAGCTCAGGCGAATGCGCTCACCTCGCTGGCCGCACGGTCGGCGTCGCAGCAGCTCGGCGACCTGTCCGTGGCGGTCTACGTCGGGAACGAGCAGATCACCGACATCGCCCGCACCGAGGTACGCACCGCGCAGGGCGAACTCATCCAGGTACTCAACGCGAGCTGAGGAGGAATCTTGGCGATCCCCGGAAACCTCCTCAGCCCGACCACCGAGTCCATCGACCCGACCACCTCGGGGTGGACACCAAAGCTCAACTGCACCCTCGCCAAGGGTGTCGGCGGGCGAAACGGCGACGGCTGCCTCGCCGTAAAGAGCGTGGCGGCGGGCGAGATGCAGGCCCGCACCGTCTCCTCCTACCCCGTCACCGCAGGCACCGTCTACGAGACGTTCGCCGACACGGCCGGCGTGGTGGGGGAGCGGATCGGTATCCGCTGGCTCAACGACTCCGGCGGAGAAGTCGGGGTTACCTGGTCCGCCACCACATCCGGCTCGTCGGTCAGCTGGCACCGGGTGAGCGTCGCCGGCGCTGCACCCTCGGGCACGACGAAAGCTCAGGTACTCCTCGGCTCGACCGAAGTCGGAGCGGCGGTCAACCACTTCTGGGAGAACGTCTACCTCGGCCTGCCGCTCCGTATTCTCGGCAACCTGCTCCCCTTCAACACGGAGAGCAGCGAGGTCGACGCCTCCGGATGGGCTGCCGTCGTCAACGCGACGATCAGCCGCCAGGTCCCTGTGATGTCGTGGGCCGTCGACAACTACTACGCGGGCGGTCACACCCTGGCGTTGACCGCTATCGCCTCCGGGAACGCCAGCATCCTGGCAGTCGACAGGCCGACGGTGACGCCGTTCACCGAGTACCTGGCCTACGCCTACCTCCAGCCGCCGACGATCGCGTCGACGTGCTGGATCGAACTGCGGTTCTACGACAGCAACGGCAACCAAGTCGGCGCACAGCGCAGCACGCTGGCGCCGCCGACTCCGGCGACGGGCATGTACCGGCAGCGGGCGTCGATGGTGGCGCCGGCGAACGCCGCGACCTGCTCGGTGGCGGCGGGCCTGGATTCGGCGTCAGCCGGGCAGGTGCTGCGGCTGGAGACGGTCGTTGTCACGGTGGCGCCGAAGCTTCAGGCGGGCAGCGTCCTGCCGTATGCGGACTCGTCGTTCGAGCAGGGCGTCGCCGGGTGGACAGTCGCGTCGGGTGTGGCGGCGATCGCCCGCACTACACCGTGGGGGCTGTCGGCCTTCGACGGCGCATACTCGCTGGCCGCCTCATCGGCGACCGCGACCGCATCCACGATCCGCTCGGCAAAGTTCCCGGTCAGCGCGGGAACGAACTGGCGGGCGCAAGCCATCGTTCATCCGGCGGCCGGAGCATGGTCAACAGTGTTGATCCGGATCCGCTGGTACGACGCAGCGAACACAGACCTCGGCGCGTCGACGGGCAACGCCTACACCGTGCCCGGCAGCGACTGGTACGTGATCCCCTCCGATGCGGTCGTGCCAGCAGGCGCGACACAGGGTGCCATCGAGCTGGTGCCGACAGCGTCGGCTACCAGCAGCGTCCTCCACATCGACCAGGCCGTGCTGTGGGAAGTCCTGCCGCTGACAGCGGTGGAGGCGTTCTCCGACAGCGGCTACATCGAACTCACCCTGCGGGAGCTACTCCTCGACTACGAACTGTCGGTGTACCGGGAACTGCAGGACGGTTCCCGCACTCTGGTCCGCGGCCCGTATGGGTTGATCGACCACCAGGCCATCACCTCCGACCTGGCGATCATCGAGGATCACGAGGCGCCACTGAACGTGCCGGTCAGGTACCACATCGAGCAGTGGCCGCCCGGCTCGCTCACCGCATTCACCCGGACGACCGGCTACGCCACCGTCACCCTCGACGACATCAACCAGATCTGGTTGAAGGACCCCGGCAACCCGCAACGCAACATGCGGGTGACGGTCGCGAAAGCACCGGACTGGAACCGGCCCATCGACCAGGCGTCATTCGTGGTCCGCGGCCGACGCAACAAGGTCACCCTCTCCGGGAAACGCCAGGGCCTCGAAGGGGATCTAGCGATCTGGACCTTGTCCGACCAGCAGCGCAAATCCCTCCATCTACTCCTCGACGACGGCAACACGCTGCTATGGCAGGCCGTCCCCGGCATGGGCGTCGACGACATGTACGTGTCCGTCGCCCAAGTCCCCGAGACCCGCACCGGCGGGCTCGCGCAAGAGCAGATGCGGGCCTGGACACTGCCGCTGACCGAACAGGACATGCCGGTGACGGTCGGCGTCGGCGGGCCGGCAGGCCGCACCTGGCAGGACGTGATCACAGAGTTCGCCACCTGCGCCGACCTGCTGCCCGTGTACGCCACCAGCGAGGATCTGCTACTCGACCGGCGGAGGTGAGGCGTGTATCCCGTCTCCGGCCGGTTCCTCGCCCGCCTCGCCGAAAGCCACATGCCCATCACCCAGGTGCAGCTCCTCCTTACAGACGGCCGCACCGTCGACCTGGAGCACACCGGCGGCAGCGTCACGGTGGACCGCGCCCAGGCGACCCGCCGTACCTGCTCCGTCACCGTCGCCGACCCAACGCTCATCCCGCGCACGCCCGCCGACCAGCTGGCCACCTACGGGGCACAGCTGCGGATCTCGCGCGGAGTCGAGTACGGCAACGCCAACGACACCGAGCTGGTGCCGCTCGGGGTGTTCCGCCTCGACGACGTCGGCGGCGACGTCAACGAAGGCCCCGTCACCCTGTCCGGCAAGGATCTGTCGGCGATCGTCTCCGACGACAAGATCACCACGCCGTATACGGCGTCGGGCACCGTCATCAGCACTGTCACGGCCCTCATCCAACGGTCCATCCCCGCCGCGGCCGTCGTCAGCACGGTCGCAGACCAGCCGATCGGGCGGAGAACCTTCGACTTTGAGGCAGACCCGTGGGCGGCCTGCCAGGAGATCGCCGCTGGCGCCGGGGCCGAGGTGTACTGCAACCCCGACGGAGTTTTTGTCATCGCCACCCTGCCCGACCTTGCCACCGCCACCCCCGTCTGGGAGATCAAAGCAACCGAGGGCGGCGTCTACATCAAGGCCAACCGTGGCATGTCGAGCAGCGGCGTCTACAACGGCGTCCAGGCCCGCGGCGAAAACACCTCCGAGAACGCGCCCCCGGTCAAATACCTGGCGACCGACAACGACCCCAACAGCCCGACGTACTGGGGCGGACCGTATGGGCGGCGGCCCGACTTCTTCACGTCCAGCACGCTGACGACGACTGCGGCCTGCCAGAACGCGGCCACGCTGAAACTCGCACAGGCCAAAGCACCGAACGCGACCGGCGACATCAGCTCCCTGCCCAACCCTGCCCTGGAACCCGGCGACGTACTGCGGGTCCAGCACGAAGACGGCAGCCGCGAACTCCACCAAGTAGCCAGCTTCAGCGTCCCCCTTGACCTCAGCGGCGACTTCCCGATCAGCACCATCAGCGCCAAGGAGGACGCGTGACGAAGTCCTCCCACGCCTCCACCCGCGACCTCAAATCCGCGATCCAACAGGCAGCGAAACGCACCGGCGAACAGGCCCCGTCCGTCCGCGGCTCCGACTGGCGCCTCGCCGTCGTCACCGCCGAAAACGGCGACGGCACCGTCGACGCCGACGACATCCCCGACATCCGCTGTATGGAGACCTACAGCCAGCCTCGCGTCGACGACGTCATCGTCATCACCCAGTCCTCGTCTGGGAACTGGCTCGCATGGGGGCGCACCGCTACAGCGGACCCCGACTGGACACCGCTCACACTCGCCGCCGGATTCCAAAACCCCGGCCACGGCTACACCGCCTCCTACCTGCAGCAAGGGCGACGCATCTGGCTACGCGGACGCATCGGCCCCACCTCGGGGACGATCGCCAACAACGCCACCCTGCTCACCCTGCCCGCCGGGATCCAGCCCGCCGCGGTGTGCGCGTGGGCTGTGGTCAGGGACGCGTCGGTGATGCCGGCCGTGTGCCGCCTGGAGATCAGTCTCGGCGGAATCGTTTCGACCTTCCAGTCCTCGAACCTGCCGTCATGGGTGGGCCTCGACGGCATCAGCTACACCATCTAGGAGGCCCTGGTGCCGGCAGACGACGACTACGGGCAGGGCATCGGCCTGTGGCAGATGACGGATGCCCCCAGCATTCCCGATGCCATTCAGCTTCTCGCCGCCGGCGTCATCCCGCGCAGCGTGCTGCGGTACGCTTCCGCGTCCGCCCGCGGCGCCGCCATCGACACCCCCGTCGAGGGCATGGTCACCTACCGGGAAGACGCCAACGTGCTGGAGGTGTACACCGGTTCGGCGTGGGTGACGCCGCCGTCCACGGTCACCAGCACCACGTCCGGGCTGACCTCCCTGACCGGCTTCGCGATCAACTCGTTCTACGGCCTCAAAGAGGGCCGGACGGTCGCCCTGGACGTTTCGCTGGAGCGCACGGGGGCGGCGATCACTAACACCAACGGCAACATCGGCGACACCGCCTGCTGCACCGTCCCATCCGGCTGGCGGCCCACACACCAGACCATCAACGGCGCGTGGGACTCCGGCACCGAGTCCGGATCGTTCGTGATCGGCGTCGACGGTATCTGCACCCTGCGTACATCCAGCGACAACATCAACACCGGCGCCAACCTGCGCCTGCATATCACGTTCATCATCGCCTGACCCGCACCAACCGCCCGCGCCCCGAAACCCTGGGCGCCCTTCTTCATGCCCAAGGGGGGCCGCATGGCTTGGTATCCCGGCGCCACGAAGATGGAGCTGCAGCCCGAGTCGGATCAGCAGGATGCGATCCGGCCGACGCAGTTCATCCTCCACTCGATCGCCGGCCCGTGGACCGCGCGCCGCACCTACGAGTACTGGCGCGACTCCACCAACCTCGAATCCCACTTCGGGCTCGGCTACGAGGGGGACATCGCCCAGTTCATCGGCACCGAGACCCGCGCCGACGCCAACGCCGCAGCCAATAGGCGTGCCGACGGCACCGGCGCCGTGTCGATCGAGACGGCCTCCAACACCGCGGCCTCCGACAAGTGGACGGCCGCGCAGGTCGAGGAGCTCATCAAGCTCGGCGTGTGGCTACACCAGAAGCACGGGATCCCGCTGCGGATCTGCCGCAGCGCCAGCGATCCCGGCTTCGGCTACCACCGCCTGTTCACCGCGTGGAACCCCAGCGGGCACAGCTGCCCGGGGGATGCACGCGTCACCCAGTTCCGAGAGGTCGTGTTCCCGGGGATCGTCGCCCGTGCGACCGGCGCCACCATTCCCGAGGAGGACGACATGCCGACCGCTGCCGAGATCGCCGCCGAGGTCGTGAAGCACGTGCCGAAGGCCGTGTGGAGCGAAGACTCTCTGCCCGCCGCCCGGCCGCCGTACAACAACACCGACTACTACGCGGCCGACGGCAAGACGCCCGCCAACGTCACCTGGGACTCCGGCTACATGCAGCGGACGCAGGTCGAGGGCATCCGCGAGACCCTCGCCCGGGTCAAGAACCTGGAGACCCGCGTCGGCGACGTACAGCTGACGGACACGCAGATCGCGACGCTCGCCTCCGCCGTCGCCGCGAACCCAGCCCTGGCCGAGCAGATCGCGGAGAAGGTCGCCGTCAAGCTCGCCGACAGGCTCGCCCAGTGACCGCCATCGACTACGACCTCGAGTTCCTCGAGGACGGCCGCCACATCGAGCTGATCTCCATCGGCATGGTGTGCGACGACGGGCGCGAGTACTACGCCGTCAACAGGGACATGCCGAAGCGGAAGATCCGCAAGCATAAGTGGCTGATGGAGAACGTCGTCCCGAGCCTGCCGAAGGCGTCCGGTGACGAGCGGAACTATCAGATCGGCTGGCTGTTCAACCCCTATGACCGGCGCGTGAAGTCGAAGGCCCGGATCGCCGACGAGGTCATGGACTTCATCCGCGCCGCCGGGCCCGACGTGCAGCTGTGGGCGAACTACGGCGCCTACGACCACGTCGCCCTCGCCCAGCTCTGGGGCCGCATGATCGACCTCCCCGAGGGCGTCCCCATGTTCACCAACGACATCCAGCAGGAAGCCCGGCGCCTCGGCATCGGCTGGGACGAGCTTCCCAAGCAGGAATCCGGCGAGCACAACGCGCTCGCTGACGCCAGACACAACCAGACCGTCCGGCGCTGGCTCGCCGAACAGGAAGCGAGAACCACGTGAACGAGAACCTCGACAAGGCCTACTGGCTGGGCCTGCTCATCTCCGTCGTCCTGCCCGTCCTCGTGGGGCTGGTCACGAAGCGGGTCACGCACCCCGGCGTGAAGGCCGTCCTCCTCCTCGCGCTCAGCACCCTGACCGGGTTCCTCACCGAGTTCGCAAACCCCGGCCCCGGCTGGGACTTCAGCACCGCGGCCATCCTCGCGCTCGTCTCCTTCGCCGTCGGCGTGCTCTCCCACTTCGGCCTGTGGAAGCCGGTCGGCGTGTCCGACAAGGCGCAGGCTGCACTCGGCGGCGGCGCGCCCCGGAGCGTCTGAGTGCTGCGCCGGGCGGCCCGGCGGATCGGCCAGCAGCTGGGCCGCCGCGGCATCGCCCTCGCCCTGCTCGGGGCCGGGAAGATGTGCTTCGGCATCGGCTACCTCCTCACCCCCGCACCCAACCCGCGCGGCCTCGAACTCCTCACCACCATCGCGGACATCCGCTGGTGGGCCAGTCTTTGGGTGGTGTGCGGGGCGGTAACCTTCGCTGCGGCGTGGCTGCGCGTCGGCCGCGACGGGGCCGGGTTCGTGGCCGCACTGATCCCACCGTTCGTATGGGGGGCGGCATTCCTTTGGGGGTCGTTCAACGGCGACTACCCGCGCGGCCTGGCCATCTTCGGCTGGTACGCCACCAGCCACGTCGGAATGATCCTGTGGGCCGCAGCCACGCCGGAATTCTCCGTGCCCCACCATGCCCCTGAGGAGAGACCGTGACCGGAGGGTGGGGGGTTGCGGCAGCCATCATCGGCTCGGTGGTCGGTGCCGTCGCACTGCTCGGCGCCGGCATGTTCGCCGCCCGAGCAACGAAAGCGGCTGCACGGATGACGGCCGAGGCGACACGGGCCACGGCGCAAGCCGCGGCCGAGCCGGCCCAACGACAGGCGGACCTGACCGCGTTCAAGGAAATCAGGGATGAGCTGAAGGGGAAGATCGAGCGGCAGGAGCGGCGCATCGACAGCCTCACCTCGCTCGTGCGCGCCTTCTCCTGGTACGTCTCCGAGCTGACTGGGCAGATGCGGGAGCACCGCATCGAGCCCCCAGCGCCGCCAGACCGGGTCGCCGAGTACAACCGAACTGGAGTGTGAGCCATGCCTGAAGCGGTCCTGTGGCAGCCGCGGCGTGACGACACCGCCGCCGACGCCCGGTCGCTGGAACGGATGGGCCGCATCGAAGCCCAGCCCGTACCGGCGCCTGCGGAGCTCCCGTCACCGGCTCCCGCCGACGAACAGGAAGCAGCGGAGCTTGCCGCAGCCCTCGCCGACGCAGGCATCGACACCACCGCCAGCGACCACGTCGCCCTGCGCGCCCTCGCCTCCCTCGATGCGGCCACCGTGGCGACCGTGACGAAGTGGCTCAAGGCGAAGAAGAAGGACCCCCCAAGCAAGTAGGAGGCCCTCATGGCCGACGACGATGACAGCCCGCCGTTCTGGCTGTCACCCCGCCCGTTCCGCGAACCCGACTGGCCACCCGACGACGAAGGCGAATGACAACGCCCCCGTTCCCCTTGCTGCCTCACGGCGGCGGGGGGAGCGGGGGCGGTTTCGTCATGCCTGCGGGCGCTCCCGGACGGCCTCGGCCAGTTCCTGAATCGCGCCAGCCACCGCGAGCAGAGCGTTGACGCCCGCCATCCCGACCGCCACCGCCGCCGCCTTGGTCGTGCCGCTTGGACTGAGAGCCGCGTCCAAGTTGTAGTTGGCCCGGGCCTCGTACTTCTTCGGATCCACGTTCCCCCTTGGTCGTGTACCTACCTGGCACCCGAGTGTGACGGACCGACCAGGCGGTGTCAGCAGGGCCTCGCGCCGAGAGCCGCTGGAGCACGCCCGGTTGGGGGAACGGTGCGTGACTGTCCATCAATCGATCGATTGATGGCTAGTTGGACAGCCGAGGGGCGAAACGGGCATACCCGCCCGACCTGTTGTCCAAAAAGGGTGTACAGAAAGTCTCAATGTCCATTTACTAGCCACTACCCTTTGTTGGACGATGAGGCATGGACCTCGACACCCAAGACCTCCTCGCCCCAGTCGGAGGTGGGGGCGCCCTCATCGGCTACGCACGCGTCAGCACCAAGGGGCAGAACCTCGACCGACAGATCGCCGCCCTGCATGACGCGGGATGCCAACGGATCTTCTCCGACAAGAAGTCCGGGAAGAACGCCGAACGCGAAGAACTCCAGAAGGCCCTCGACTACCTGCGCCCAGGCGACACGCTCATCGTGCCGTCCCTCGACCGGCTCGGCCGCTCGATCAAAGACCTCATCGGCATCGTCGGTGCCCTGCGTGAAGAGGGCATCGGATTCCGCTCCCTCCATGAGTCCCTCGACACGACCACGCCCGGCGGCCGTCTCGTCTTCCACGTCTTCGCCGCGCTCGCCGAGTTCATCCGCGAACTCATCGTCCAAGGCACCCATGAGGGGCTCGCCGCCGCGCGCGCCCGCGGTGAACGTCTCGGCCGGCCGCCAGCCATGACGGAGGAACAGATCCGCCACGCTCGCGCGATGCTCACCGACCCGGAGGCATCCATCAGTTCCATCGCAAAACTGCTCGGCGTCAGCCGCATGACGATCTACAAGTACGTGCCCGAGTTGGCGGCCGGGCGAGCTTCCCTCGTTGCTGGCCAGGTGCAGGAGGTCGCCAAGTGACGGTCAACCCTGTCTGCTGGTACTGGCCCACCGAACACCCCGCAGAAGATGATGTTCGGCAAGGATTCCTCGAGCGTGCCGAGCGAACGGGATGCACACCCGAGCAGGCGCAGGCCCTCTGGAGCCTTGAGTGCGCTGCGGAGGCGCTGGTTGGCGGTGGCGATGGCATTCTCGCGCGGTGGCAGAACGGGCGCTGTGCGATCTGTGGACGGGCGAGAGATCTGGTCTGCGACCACGACCACGAAACCGGGCTGGTGCGTGGCTGGCTCTGCCAGTCCTGCAACGCAACCGAGGGTAGAAACCATGAACCCGGCACGATCTTCGAGAGGTATCGGGAGCGGCCCCCATCCGCGATCCTCGGGCTCACCATCCGCTACCTGAACCCGGTCACAGGGGAGTACGCCACGCCGCAGCTGCCGAGCGCGACCGACTGGGCCGACAAATGGATCGACGCCGCATCGGAGGGCATCCTGTGACCCGCGACGACACCTGGAACGGCGAACCTCTGGACCACGCCAGCGAGGTCCGTGACCACGCGCCGATCCACTACCGCATCCATGACGTTGACGGCGCCGGGCTGCTGGCGTTCGGCACAGCGCGGCCGGGGCCGAGCGGCTGGCTGGACATCGCTGACCACTACCGTCGGGTGCAGGCCGCGCATCCTGGTCGATTCCTTGCGCTCCGCGAGTACGACGCCGAGGCGGGAGGCGACTTCCGCCAAGAGGTCGGGCCTGCGATGGAGTGACCATCGCCCCGTGCCAGACTGACCCCGGCGCCCGCCTCGTCACCACCCCCGTTGACGAGGCGGGCGCTTTCGCGTCGGGGCGGCTGTCAGCGGCGTGCTGTAGCTTCTTCTGCAGGCGCGGGGCCTGTTGCGGTCGGGGTACGACCGCTGAGAGTCCGGGAGGACTCATGGCCCTTGGCCGCGTCAACGCCGCGAAGTTCATCGCTCGCCTTCTGCCGGAACCGCACGAGACGGATCTCGGCGGCGAGCCCGCTCACCATCTGATGGCCACCGCCCATGCCGACCGTGTGTGCCCGCCGTCGGGGCACCGCATCAGCTGGACTGATTGCTACGACAGCGCGAACATGCTGCCGCTGACCCTCAAAGCCGATCTGCTGCTGGAGCCGGACGGTGAGCCGAGGCCGATCCCGGGTCATCTGGTCGGCGAGGCGCGGGAGCTGGCGGATCGCGCCGGGCAGCGGGCAGCGTGGATCCGCCGGGAAGGTCACCGTCGCGGACTCCACTGAGGCTGCCGCACGCTGTCTGACCAGCGCTCACCGGGTGCCCGCCCCGAGTTGGGGCGGGCGTTCGCGTGTTCAGTCGCCGTATTCGCGCACTGACCAGCCCTCCGGCACCTCACGGACTTCGAAGCCCGGCGCCATGATCTGGTGCAGTGTTTCGCCGTCGGTCCACTCGTGGAGAGTGTCCGAGAGGAGTGTGATGATCGGATCGTCGACGTTGTCGAAGAGGATGACGGGCTCGACGGCCAGGTTGTCGTCGGTTCGCCGCATCCCATCGACGGGGCTGGCCCAGCCGACGATCGGCATCACCATGATCAGACGGTCGTCGGGACACTTGATCGCTACTCGCCACCCATTCGGGGCTGCAGCAAAGGGGAACGGGGCTCCGGTCATGACCGCAGACCCTAGCCCTTCGCGTCGGGCAGCTGACCGGGCTTGACCTCGACGAGCTCGACGTCCCTACAGCAGTCGCCCTCGAGTTTCTCCTTCTGCCTCTCGGCGCTGGCCTTGTCGTAGGCGACGGCGGAGGCGCGCGGTATGCCGTCGGTGTCGGTCCAGGTGAGCCCGTAGTTCTGCATGGTGATCGTCATGCGGTCATCATCGCTGGCGGCACTGACATCGCTCGCGAACTACTTCCGGCCGCCGTCTATCGCCGTGGCCGGTTTGTGGTGCATCGTTGATCGCGCGGGATCCGCCACCCCCAGGTGAGGCCCCCGTTCTGGGCCCTGCTGTCCTCTGGATGGCGGGGCCCGCCGCTCCTCCCGGTCCTCCCCACGGGAGGGCTTGCGGCTGCCCAGGACGCGACTGCCCGCCCCTCGGTCCAGAGGCGGGCGTGGGTGCTGTGGTCAGCCGGCCTGGTGTTCCTGCGCCTTCTCTATCCAGAGGTCGCGGACGCTGGTGGTGAGGGTGCCTTCTTGCTGCTCGTAGTGGGAGAGGGCGACGCCGAGGCCGAAGAAGGTGGGCGCCCATTCGCCGACGAAGATGCCCCACCTGTCGGCGCGGGCGAGGTCTGCGTGGCCGCCGGGTTCGGTTTGGAGGCTGGTGGCCCAGGTGAAGACGGAGAGGCCGATGGATGCGAGGGCGGCCATGTAGGCGTGTTCGCTGCGGATGCCCATGTCGTGCATCTTCTTGATGACCATGAGAGTGCTCCGTTCGGGTGGGGGGTTCCGTGTCCGTGTTCCTCGCACGGCCATCACCTATTCGTCGTTTTCGCGTGGATATGTGACGTGGGTGGTTGTCGCGTAGCCTGATCCTGCTCGGGGCTATCGCGGAGGTCTGCCATGCCCCGAACCATCTGGAGCGGCGCGATCAGCTTCGGTTTGGTCACCGTGCCGATCCACGTAGCGAGCGCTACCGAGAACCGCAGCATCCAGTTCCACCAGTACCACCTGGAGGACATGGGCCGGGTCCGCGTGCGGAAGATCTGCGAGACCGAGGACCGCGAGGTCACCCAGTCGGAGATCGGCAAGGGCTACGAGGTGTCGAAGGACAACGTCATCCCCATCTCGGATGCCGAGCTGAGCAACCTGCCGCTGCCGACGGCGAAGGCCATCGAGATCCAAGCGTTCGTGCCGCTCGACGCCATCGACCCGATCCGGATCGGCGAGGGCTACTACCTCGTCCCAGACGGGCAGGTCGCCGCGAAGCCCTACAAGCTTTTGCGGCAGGCCCTCGGCCGGTCATCGAAGGTCGCCATCGCCAAATACGCGTGGTCGGGCCGGGAGCGCCTTGGTCTGCTGCGGGTCCGCGAGGATGCGATCGTCCTGCATGCGATGCGCTGGCCCGACGAGGTCCGCGACCCGGCCGCCGTGGATCCGCCGACCGCCGAAGTGTCCGACGAGGAGATCGACGAGGCGGTCAAACTGATCGAGCGGATGACCCGCGACGACCTCGAAGGCGACGAATTCCAGGACGCCTACACCGAAGCCCTCGCCAAGGTCATCGAAGCCAAGCGGGAAGACCGGGAACTGCCCGCAATGCCGGAGCCGACCGAGCAGCCAGGCCAGGTACTCGACCTGATGGCCGCCCTGACCGAGTCCGTCTCCAAGGCGAAAGCGTCCCGCGGTGAGGACGCCGACGTACACGACATGCCGAAGAAGACCGCGAAGAAGCAGCCCGGCAAGAAGAAGGCGACGAAGAAGACGGCCAGCCGGAAACGAAGCGCCTAGCCCTCGAGGAACCCCAGCTCCGAGTCGGGCCGGCAGGCTCCGCATGCCTTCACTCCGTCGACGAGTGCCCGCAGCGCCTCGTCCCGGCTGATCTCCTTGCGGCGCTTGCCCGCGTTCCAGCAGCCGCCGACGTGCACCTGGACGGGCGGCGCGTCGCGGTTGAGGCCGACCTCGATGAGCCAGTCGGGCGCGGGCGGCCGGGCGTCGATGCCGTGCTGCCGCTCCTGCTCCCGCTGCTCGGCTGCCGTGATCTGCCGCCGCACCTCGTCGAGGGTGAGCTGTAGCCAGGTCTCCAGGGTGCGGAGTCTCGGCAGGTCGGGCGGTAGATCGGTCACGTCTCCAGCTTGCACCAAAATTCGAACACGTGCTCTATTGGCGGTATGGCCAACCACAAGGTCGACTACTTGACCGCCCGGCAGGAGGAGATCCTCCGCTGCATCCGCGAAGCCATCACCAGCGACGGTGACGCCCCGACCATTGCCGAGCTCGCCACCCGAGTCGGCCTGGCCCCGAGCACCGTGCACTACCAGCTGGTGGAGCTGGAGGCGAAGGGCGCGATCGTTCGCGAGCCCGGCCGGCCCCGCGGAACCCGGCTCACGTGACCGCCGACCGCTTCCACGTCACCCTCACCTCCGTCGGCCGCCCTACGATGCACGGCTGGTGGGCGGTCGAGTCCACGGCCCGCGGCAAATTCACCGAGTGGATCGGCCTCAGCAAAGGGCCCGGCGCCCGCGTCACCCTCGTCGACGAAGAGACCGGCGAGACGTTGACGACCTGGCCGGAGGAGGCGTGAGCTCTGCCATCCTGGTGTGGAGCAGAGGAGACGCCATGGCCTACCGCCCGTACCCGAACGCCGCCCGAGCCCTGCGGAAGCTCGACCGACACTATCCGCCGGAGCCTGCGATCCCGACGCCGCCTGCACTGCGAGCGGTCGGTGACTTCGTCGGCCAGTTCCGGGCGAATGCGCAGCAGGCCGCTGCGCAAGGCTTCGGAGCGGGCACCTACGTCCTGTCGACGCGGCGCGGCGACACAGGAAGCGTGGACACCGACGACGGGGCGAGTGCGATCACCGTGGATGCCCGTTCCGTCCGGCCGTGGACGCAGGCGGAGCGTGCAGCCTGGTACCGGGGTGAAGGGTCTCCGCACCCCGGCGTTGTCAGTGGCGACGCCTAAGCTGGCGTCATCCACATCAGCAGCGGCTGGCGCTCTTGCTGAAGCCCCGTCCGACGTAGAACCCCGGGCGGGGCTTGCTGCTGTCAGCCTGCGGCGGGCTCCGGGTGCCGGACGGCCTTCTTGAGTCCCATCTCGGCGGTGTACCGGTCGACGCCTGCCTCGGCCGCGAATGCGGTGAGCCGCGCTTGCACAGCGGTCGCAGTGTCGACGGTGAGTCGTCCGGCCTAGATCTCCTCCCAGGCGGTGCGTTCCAGTGCGATCAGATCCTCGGGGAAGTCGATGTCAGCCACCGCAGGATCCTAAGCCTGCTCTCGCGCCGCCTTCATCAGAAGGCGGATCTGCTCGCGCGTCCATCCAGTGATGCGGGCTACCTGGGCTTGGGCACCTCGCTCGTCGGTGCCACTCAGTGCGGCGACAACCTCGGTTTGAAGGTCGACGCGGGCGGCGTCTAGCGCTTCGTGTGCGTCGCGGTAGCGCTGAGCTGCGAGTTCGAGTTTGGCGGTGTCCATGCCGCAATCATGCCATCCGATTGGCCAAGTAACTAGGCCGAATGGCTTGACGTAGCCAAGTATCTTGGCCAAGCTTAGAGGCGTAAAGACCCCGCCGAATGGAGGCTTCATGTTCAAGCGCAAGGCTTCTCAGGCAGCCGACAGCATCGCGTCAGCGGCAATTCGCACCGGTCAGAAGGTGGCCGGAGGCAAGGGCGCTGACGCCGCCAACCGACTCACCGGCAACCGATACGAGCGCTGCTCCGACACGTGCGGGCACTGCAACGTGCCCTGCGTCAACGGCACCTGCAACCACTGACCGCACCACTAGGAGCGCCATGTTCACGCCTGTAGCCTTCCCGCACGCCATCACCGTCACGGTCAACAGCGACGACGAGCGCAGCACCGACTGGGCTCACCCTGGGGACTGCCCCGATGGAGACCGCTGCGACTTTGCCCGCCGTACCCACCGCATGGGCATCGAGTCGATGAGCGAACTCGTCGACGGTCGCGAGCCGGGCCGCTACCTCCTCGGCCGCTTCGGCTTCCACGGGCTGGTCCTGGTCGACGAGCACGGCACCGTCCTGCCAGACGTGGTGGAGGCGCTGAGCCCCGCCGCGCAGGCCGCTAGGGAGATTGCCGTCAAGGTGATCCGGGACCTCGCGGAAGGCATCTGCGAGGACACCGAACGCCTCCAGGAACTCGGCGAGATCATCCGCCGGGCGGAAGTCCTCGACCACTGGGAAGGCGCCGCCAACGACGCCATCACCGCGATCATCGACGAAAACTTGGCCAGCATGCGCGCCTACACCGGCCCCATCGACCGGCTCCTCGGCGACGCGGCGTGAGCGTCGACCTGGAACTGGCCACCGCAGCTCAGACGCTACGCAACGTTGCACCTGAGCTGCGGGGGCCGCTCGCCGGTTTGGCGGACCCATTCGCCGAGCTCTTCGAGCAGCGAGCCTCCGTCATCGCACTCGATCCCAGCGAGTTCGGGGCCGACATCGACGGCATCGCTCTCACTGTCGCCCGCCGGATCAACGGCAACGGCGGCCCTGCGACAGCCACCCCGGACAGTTGTGGGCTCTGTGGCCTCGATCAGCACGGCCACGGCCGCCAGTGGCGATGGCCCGTCGGCTGGCACGCATGGACCGCACCAACCCAGCAGCAGATCAAGAACCGGATGCTCGCCCGACGAGCAGAGAGGACGCAGCGTGGCGATTCCTGAGCACATCCTCAACTCCGAGTGCCCCCACCGGCTCCTGTACACCAACTGCGAGGAAGCCGAGTGCAACAACTACCTGCGCGAGGTCGAGGAGTCCGGCGTCGCCGACAACTCGGCCGAAGCTTGGGAGGAAGACTGGAACGACTCTCCCCAGCTCGGCGGCATGAGTGAAGAGCTCCGGCAGGAGTACGACGAGCGCGACATCCAAAGGGAGGCGTGATGGCTGAACAAGGGAGCCGCAGCGCCCGGTCCGAAGTGATCCGCCGCCTGTCCGAAGACAGCTACGGCGGCATCGCCACCCTGCACGACGTCACCGAAGCCGAACAGCTCGTCGACGCCTGCATCACCGAGGCACTGAACAGCCTCCCCGGCCAGAAAAGCGCCGACGCCTACCTGGCAACCCGCCTGGCTGACGTGATCCGCAAAGCGGCGGACGAGTGGGACGGCTGGCCCGAGAAGCAGGCAGCCATGCTGTACGCCGCAGACCTCATCGACGTACAGACCCTCGGATGGGACCCACTTCAGTGATCACTGAACTGATCAAGTTCCTGGCGGCACGGTTCGACGAGGAGGCCGAATTGGCTAGGGATGCAAGCCCTGGCCCGTGGCACACCAATGCCGAGTCGGACCAAGTGGTGGCCGTCGACGGCGTCACGGTCGCTGACGGCTTCGCGCTGTCCGGGCGTCGACTCCGCGCCACCACGGAGCACATCGCCCTCCATGACCCGACCCGTGTACTCGCTGACATAGCGATGAAGCGCACCATCGTGAAGGAGCAGGAGTACTGGGAAGGGGATCGCAAGAATGGCCCCTGGACCGTGGCCTGCTGGCGTCTCGCTACCGTCTACGCGGACCATCCCGACTACCGCGATGAGTGGCGCCCCTGACCCGAAGCCCCGCCGCGTGCGGGGCTTCGGGATGTCGGCGGCGTGCGGCACGATGAGCCCATGAACCCGCGCCTCGCTATCCATCAGGGCGTCACTGCCGAAGAGATCCTGTACGTACTCAACGGCCGCCAGACCGTGCCGCTCGACCGCATGAGCTTCCTCGTCGTCACTGGCGCCTACACCCCGCACCGGCTCGAACCGCAGGACTGGCCGTTCACCACCGGAGAGTTCATGCCGATCCGGTACAGCGCCGACGGGACGCCTCGCGAGTTCCTCGGCCAGGGCCGCGACCCGTACACCGAGTGGGAAGACGCCAACTGGTGCACCCACCAGGACGACGACTTCCAGGCCGCCTTGATGGTCGCCGAACTCGTCGCCAGCGACCGACCGCGCGGCTTCTACGAGTGGACCGACGACGGCCTCACATACTTCGCCGACCAGGACCAGGGCGAGCAGATCTGGTGCTCCCGTCAGGACAGCAGCGTGGTGCGCATTGGCGACTTCACGGGGCGCGGCTTCCACGCGGAGTTCGCGGAACGCCGCCAGGCCGAAGGCTAAGCCGCTTCGACGACGTCCCCGCGTTCCACAGCCTGGAGCGCGGCGAGGAGCCGGTAGTACTCGGCCCTCTGCGCGTCCGTCAACCCCACCGCCGGATGTCCGCGCCCGTCGATCCAGAGCGCACGGATCCGCTCATTCAGCTCCGCAGCAGACAGCTCACAGCCATCCGGCGGGGGAGAGGGGGACATGATCCGAGTCTATCGACCGGGTCGGACAGTGGGCTATGAACTGGGCGGCTGCGGCAGCTCGGTGACGAACGTCCCGATGCCCACCTGCATCTCCGCCAGCCCCGCCTTCCGCAGCTCCGTCAACACGCGCTTCGCGGTCACCGGCGAGATCCCGAACTCATCGCAGATCGCCATACCCGAGGGGAGCCTGCCGCCGGGCGGGTAGGTGCCGTCGACGATTCGCTCCGACATCACGGCGTACACCTGCCGCCACCTCGGCACCTCCGGCTCCCACTTCATGATCGAGACGCTAGGTGGACCTACCCCGACAGGCGAGACCAGCCGACCTATACGGCCTATACCGCCTATCCCGCAGGGGTATCGTGCAATTGCATGCAGGACCCCCGCGACCGCTGCACCGCGGCCCGGGGGCGTGGCCGACACCGCCAGGAGCGTCGACATGGACGATCGTAGAGACCCAGACGCAGGCGACGCGAGCACGCGGCCAGCCACCTGCCCATGCGGCAGCGACGACCACGAGCCCCTCCGCATCGGAGAACGCCTGTCGCCCGCCGGGACAGCGTTAGGCGCCGTGTACGTGTGCCCTGCCGAATCCGCCAGCGGACTCAGGGGTGTCTTGTGAAGGCGCCACGTTCGGGCGAGGAGCTTGACGACCGCATCGAGGGCGCCTGTCAGCTCGGCGAGTGCCGGTACTGCTCCGGCAATATCGACCTTCAGCCCAGCCGGGGCCGGCGCGTGCTTCTCATGCGGTGCGCACACCCGTGCCACCGCGGGCAGATTCGCGTCGTCAGGCTGGCCTGATCCCAGCGCCGCCCCGCGACGTTCCGGGGTTACCCGCAGAAACGTTTGGCCATGGCCCCACCTGCGGTTACGTAAAGACACGACCTATCGACTGAAAGTCAAAGAATATGCAGGGGACACCTTCCCCCACGGCCGAAACTCGGCTTTACTCGTGACCTCAGGCGCCCCCCAACGCCCGAACAGCAAGCGCTCACTGCAACCGCATGGGCGCAAGACGAACCAGCCAACGATCCATCGGCAAAATCAGATCAGCAGTCTCCAGGGGGCGACCTAGATGGTCGACACGAGTGCGCACCACCCGGAACGCAACAGCGTCCACCAGCAACCCCAAAGCGTGCGCCTGCTCGGCCGAAAGAGACACAACACCCAGCTCGGCCGTATAGGAAGCATGCGGCCGGCGCTGCCCACGCCACCACGACGAGACGAGCATCGCCGACCGGCCACCCGGGTCCAGGCACTCCACCGTCTCGTGCCGCAGGGCCGCACCCACACGGACGCCAAGACGCTCGGCAAGCTCTTCCGTGGCGGGACGCGGGCGGGTGTCGGTGGTCTCGCTGGAATGGGGCCACGCAGCATCTGGGTCGGTGAGAGTGCGCATAGCAGGAGGATGCGCCACATAGACGGCCTTGCGCTCCTCACCTTCTAAGACGCCAGTCCGGCGCAGAAGGACGTATGCGAGACGCACCGTCTGGGGATGAACGCCGAGTTCGGCAGCTAGCTCGGCACGCGAGGGAAGAGGCTCGCCCGGCCGCCACTCACCGGCGGCGATGCGGCGACGGATGTCAGCAGCGATTCGCCTATGGCGAGCTTCTGACATCGGAACCCCTGGCGTCGATCATGACGTGAGATCCCGAAGCTAGGCACCGGACCCCAGGCTGGATATATCCAGGCCGGGGCAAGCGCCCTTGGTAACTGAACAGAGAGGTTTCGGCACCGCGGAGACCTGAACCCCCGCGGTTCCGGATCGGTCCACTGCCTGGCAGCGCACCCCAGCAGGGCCAGAACGTGGGCCGACTCGCATACCCGGCAACATCGGCCGGGTATCCACCCGAACGAGTGAACTATTTCCCGTGCTTCGTGCAGGGGTCACTCGTTAGAGATACAAGCCGGGCCCGGCCCCCATCCTTCGCCTCCGAGGGCGTCCCCAGGGGGTCGGGCCCGGCGCTTCTGTGTGCGGTGCCGTAGGGCCAGTCTGCCACTGGGAAACGAATGGGAAACGATCATGTCCATACGTGGCAACAGATGAACACTCGTGGCTACAGATCTCGGGTGAAGCTGCAGCTCACGCCCTAGTAGAACATCAAACCGCGAGGTACCAGATCTGGGTAAACGATCAGTACCAACTTCATCTGGAACGTCAACTCCTTCGCCTTGGTCTACGTCCTGACCAGCGGCGGCCCCGGCGGCCGCACCCGCCTGCCGATGCTCTTCGCCTACGAAGAGGCCTTCCGCTACGGCCAGTTCGGCTACGCGGCGGCGATGGGCTGCGTGATGGTCGCCGTGGTCTCGGTGCTCCTCGCCCTCTTCCTGGTGGGCCGGCTCAGGGGAGGTGACGACGCGTGAGGACCAGCACCGGCGGACGCGTCGGCCAGTACGCCGCGCTGCTCGCCTATCTCGTCTTCCTCGCCTTCCCCTTCCTCTGGCTCGTCTCCACGGCCTTCAAGTCGCCGCGCGAGCTGGGCAGTCTGCACCCCTCCTGGATCCCCGAGGACCCCACCCTCGACAACTTCCGGCAGGCCTTCGACGAGCAGCCGCTGCTGCGCGCCGCGGGCAACTCCCTGCTCGCCGCGGGCGGCGCCGCGCTGATCGCCGTACTGATCGCGACCCCGTTGGCGTACGTCATGGCCCGGCACCGCGGTCGGCTCGTGAAGGCCGCCACGGGGTGGGTGGTCGTCAGTCAGGCGTTCCCGCTGGTGCTGGTGATCATCCCGCTGTTCCTGGTGCTGAAGAACCTGCGGATGATCAACTCCCTTGCCGGGCTGGTGATGGTGTACGTGGTGTGGGCGCTGCCGTTCGCGCTGTGGATGCTCGTCGGATACGTCCGGGCCGTGCCCGCCGAACTGGAGGAGGCGGCGGCGGTCGACGGGGCCGGGCGGGTGCGGACGCTGGTGTCGGTGACCGCGCCGCTGCTCGCGCCCGGGATCGTGGCGACGGGGCTGTTCGCGTTCATCACCGCGTGGAACGAGTTCTTCTTCGCGCTCGTGCTGCTGAAGACGCCCGAGAAACAGACCCTGCCGGTCGTCCTCACCCACTTCATCGGCGCGGAGGGCGTCGCCGACCTCGGCCCGCTGGCCGCCGCCGCCTTCCTCGCCACCCTTCCCTCACTGGTCGTCTTCGCGATCATCCAACGACGGATCACGGGCGGCATGCTCGCCGGGGCGGTGAAGAGCTGATGCGCAGCAGAAACGCGGGCGTCCTCGCCCTGGTCCTCACACTGCTCCTCGCCGCCTGTACGAGTGGCGGCAGCGGCTCCGGCACAGGTCCGATCACCCTGCGCTTCCAGTCCCTGGCCTGGCAGCAGGAGTCCGTGGAGGCCAACCAGGAACTGGTGAGGGAGTGGAACGCGACCCACCCCGACGTCAAGGTCGAGTACGTCCAGGGCAGTTGGGACAGCGTCCACGACCAGCTCCTGACCTCCTTCGAGGGCGGCGAGGCACCGGACATCATCCACGACGCCTCCGACGACCTCGCGGACTTCGCGTACGGCGGCTATCTCGCCGACCTGACCGACCTGCTGCCCCAGCGCCTTAAGTCGGACATCCCGCAAAGCGGCTGGGACACGACGACGTTCGGCGACGGCATCTACGGCGTGCCGTTCCTCCAGGAGCCGCGCGTGCTCATCGCCAACGCGACCTGGCTGAAGGAGTCCGGCGTCCGGATCCCGACCCCCGGACACCCGTGGAGCTGGGCGGAGTTCCGGCAGATCACCGAGCGGCTCAGCGGCGACGGGAAGTACGGTGTGGCCTGGCCGCTCAAGGAGCCCGTCTCCGCGACCCTCAACCTCTCCCTGTCGGCGGGCGGACAGCTCTTCCACCGGGATGCGGACGGCAAGGTGGAGATCCGGTTCGAGGCGGCGGACCAGACCGTGCCGCGCACCGTCCACGACCAGGCGAACACCGACCACAGTGCCTCGCCCACCACCCTGGGCAGCGGCGGCTCGGACACCCTGCCCGGCTTCTTCGGCGGCAAGTACGCGATGGTCCCGCTCGGCTTCTCCTACCGTCAGCAGATCGTCCAGCAGGCACCCAAGGGCTTCCGGTGGCAGGTGCTGCCCGCCCCGGCCGGCGCCGGCGGGCTCACCCAGGGCGTCAGTCCGCAGACCCTGTCCGTCGCCGAGGACAGTCCGCGCAAGAAGGAGGCGGTCGCGTTCCTCGACTTCCTGCTCCGGCCCGACAACATGGTCCGGCTCGCCCTGGGCGACTGGATGCTGCCCACCGGCATCCAGGCGCTGAAGGACCCCGCCCTGCGCACCGCGAAGGACGGCTGGGCCACCGGCACCGCACTCGCCGCGCATCTGCGCCCGGCGCCCGCGCAGTCCGTGCGCGGCTATCCGGAATGGAAGGACAAGGTGGCCACGCCCGCCTTCCAGGAGTACTACAGCGGCGCGATCGGGCTGGGTGAACTGCGCGAACGCCTCGAGGAGGACGGCAACCTGGTGCTGGCCCGGTACCAACGCTGAGACCGCATTCAGGGAGTGGCGGGGCCGGTGACGTACCGTCCGTTCTCGTCGTACGGCCAGACGTTGGGCACGCAGCCGTTCATGCCCTTGATCTGCTGCATCATCGCGGGGGCCGGCTCGCCGGGGCCGGGGCAGCCGACGTGGCCGTGTCCGAGGAAGTGGCCGACCTCGTGGTTGATGATCAGCGCCCGGTAGGACGTCACGTCCTCGGCGTAGACGGGCGTGGCCAGCTCCCAGCGCCTGAGGTTGACCATGACGCTCCTGGACACGTTGCAGTTGACCTCGCCGCCGGTGTCCAGCCCGTACTGGCCGCAGATCTTGTCCACGGTCCCGGGGGTCGCGACGCGTACGGCGAAGTCGGTGCCCCCGTCCGACACCCGCCGGAACGCCGAGTGGCCGTCGGCCGTCCAGCCGCGCCGGTCGGCCAGGATGCGCTCGACCTGCTCGGCGACCTTCGCGGCGGACAGCTTCAGACCGTCCTCGACCTCGACCCGGTAGCGCAGGACCGTCCCCGTCCCCACCTTGGCGCTGCCGCCGGGGGCGGTCGTGAAGGTGCCCGGTCCGGTGGCCGGGATGACGGGCTTGGAGGGGCTGGCGGAGGGACGGGTCGGGCTGACGGACGGACTCACGGACGGGCTGGGCCGGGCGGGGCCGGACGCCGCGTGCTCGGTGGGCCGGGTGCGCGCATCGGAGACGCCCCGGTCCGCGGACGTCCACCCCACGGCCGCGAAACCGGTGGCCCCGAGGACGGTCAGCGCGGCCAGTCCGCCCCACAGCGGCCCCTTCCGCCCGCCCGTGGAGGCGTGCGCGGGGCCGCTCCTACGACGTCTGCTGCGGGACGGGGCTGCTCGGTACGCGGTCATGGTCGTTCAGGCTGTGACCGCGATGTGATCGGATCTGGCCCAGACGGTAACGAAACGGTAACGGAGTCCGCGTCGAGGCCTCATGTGATCATCCGGTAACAGTGTCCCGGATGTGTGGAGGACGTGCGGATACTGAGCGCATGCCACGCGTTCTGCTGATCGAAGACGACCGTGCCGTACGGGAGGGCGTCGCACTCGCCCTGCGCCGCCAGGGCCACGAGGTCGGCGCCGCCGAGACGGGCGAGGAGGGGCTGGAGCGGCTGCGGTCCTTCCGGCCGGACGTCGTGGTGCTGGACCTGATGCTGCCCGGCATGCCCGGCCTGGACGTGTGCCGCGGGATGCGCGCCCTCGACCAGACGCTGCCGATCATCATGGCGACCGCGCGGGGCGACGACGAGGACATCGTCGTCGGACTGGAGGCCGGAGCCGACGACTACGTGGTCAAGCCCGTCCAGGCACGGGTGCTGGCGGCGCGCATCCGCGCCGTGCTCCGCCGGGCGGCAGGGGCGCCCGCCGAGGGCGGCATACCGAAGATCGACACGTACGGGGACCTGGCCGTCGACCGGGCCGGCCTCTCGGTCACCTGGCAGGGCGCGCCGGTCCCGCTGGCCCCGTCCGAACTGCGGTTGCTGCTGACCCTGTCCGCCTCGCCCGGCCAGGTGTTCAGCCGGCAGCAACTCCTGGAGGCGGTCTGGGAACACAGCTACCACGGTGACGCGCGCCTGGTGGACGCCTGCGTCAAACGGCTGCGCGCCAAGATGGGCGAACCCTCCCGCGAACCCCGCTACATCCAGACCGTGCGCGGCTTCGGCTACCGGTTCGCGTCCCGGTGAGGCGAGGGTTGAAGAACCGCGTCAGAGTCCCTCAACTGCGCGGTCTGCGGATGCGGTTGGTGGTGGCGTTCGCGCTCGTCGCCGCGCTCACCGCCGCGACCACCGGTGCCCTGACCTTCCGGGAGGCGCGCACGGGGGTGCTCCAGCAGAGCCAGGACACCGTGATCAAGCTGCTGCGGACCCAGGTCGACCGGCTCGCCCCCGAACTCGGCGTGCCACCGAGCGAGTTCGAACTGCGGCGGTTCGCCGCCTCCGTGGCCGACGCCGAACCCGCCGGAACCTGGCGGGTCCTGGTCGCCTACGGCGGGCTGACCGCCACCTCCGCTCCCGACGACCCGTTCGAGGAACTGACTTCGGCCCTGCGCGCGGCCGTGGACTCCAGCACGGCCACCGTCTTCCAGCGGGTGGACAGCGGCGACCACACCTCCCTGGTCGTCGGCATGTCGGTCACCTTCACCGGCTCCACCCCGGCCGAGACCCGGCCCGCGTCCGGCGTCCAGGTCTTCCTGACCGTGCCGCAGACCACGGAACAGGCGTACGTCGACGCCCTGGTCACCGCCGTCGAACGGGCCACCGTGCCCGCCCTCGGCCTCGCGGTGCTGCTCGCGCTGCTCGCCGCCCGCGGGGTGCTGCGGCCGGTGCGCGCGCTGCGCCACGCCACCCGCAGCATCGCCGAGGGGCGGCTGGACACCCGGCTCGCCGTCGACGGCTCCGACGAACTGGCCGACCTGTCGCACACGTTCAACGAGACGGCCGCCGCCCTGGAGGAGTCGGTGGCCGAGCTGCGCGGCATGGAGGCCCGGGCCCGCCGGTTCGCCGCCGACGTCTCGCACGAACTGCGCACCCCGCTGGCCGCCATGTCGGCGGTCACCGACGTCCTCGACGAGGACGCCGCCCACCTTGACCCGGACACCGCCACCGCGGTACGGCTGATCAGCGAGGAGACCGTGAAACTGGCCCGTCTGGTGGACGACCTGATGGAGATCTCCCGCTTCGACGCGGGCGCGGCGGTGCTGCACATGGACGAGATCGACCTCGCCGAGTCCCTGCGGCGCACCCTGGCCGCCCGTGCCTGGACGGACCTGGTGGACGTCCGTCTGCCCCCGCCCGACGCGCTGCGCGGACGAGTCGACCCGCGCCGCCTCGACGTCGTCGTCGCGAACCTGGTCGGCAACGCGCTGCGGCACGGTGCCCGCCCCGTCCAACTGCGCCTGCGCGAAGGCGGGGAGCGGTTCGCGGTCATCGAGGTGCTGGACAGCGGCCCCGGCATCCCCGACAGTGTGCTGCCCCACGTCTTCGAGCGCTTCTTCAAGTCGGACGCCGCCCGCACCCGGACCGAGGGCAGCGGCCTGGGCCTCGCCATCACGGCGGAGAACGTCCGGATGCACGGGGGCACCGTCCGGGCGGCGAACCGCCTTGAGGGCGGCGCGGTCTTCACGGTGGAACTCCCGCTGCGACGCGACGAGCCGACCCGGGCGAGCGGACAGTGAGGACCATACGCCGAGCCGTGCTCCCGGCCGTTCCCGCGCTGTTCGCGCTCGCCTCCTGTGGCATCCCCACGACCGGCGTGGTGGAGGCGGGCGGGCCCGCCGGCGGGGTGGTGCCGACGCTCCGGGTCTACTTCGTGGCGGACGACGCCCTGGTCGCGATCCCCCGCAGGACCGTCGCGCCGGTCGACGTCGAGTCGGCCGTGGAGCTGCTGCTCGAGGGTCCGACCGGCCCGGAACGCGCCAAGCGCCTGACCACGCTGCTGCCGACGGCGCTCCCGCCGACGGCCGCTCCGGCCCCGGCCACCGACGGCGCCTTTGAGGCACCGCAGGAGGCCGCCGCGGCGGACCTCGTCGAGGTGGTGGCACAGGACGGCCGGGTGTCGATCGAACTGTCCGCGGCCCTGGGGGAGTTGACCGGCCTCGCGGTGGACCAGCTGGTCTGCACGGCCCTCGGGGCGCAGCGCGTCGCCGCCCCAGGGGCCGAACCGTTGCCGGTGACCGTCACGGGCCCGGACGGCCGGCCCGCCAAGGGGGCCGGCGCGAGCTGCTCCGACGGCTGACCGCGGCGGCATTCCGGGAAAAACACATTGCACGAGACGTCTCGTCTCGCATACGGTCGACGACATGACCAGTCGCCCCGCACACATCGCCATGTTCTCCGTCGCCGCCCATGGCCACGTGAACCCGAGCCTCGAAGTGATCCGCGAGCTCGTGGCACGCGGCCACCGGGTCACGTACGCCATTCCGCCCCTGTTCGCCGAGAAGGTCGCCGAGACCGGTGCCGAGGTGAAGCCCTGGAACTCGACCCTGCCAGGGCCCGACGACGACCCCGAGGCCTGGGGCACCACCCTGCTGGACAACGTGGAGCCGTTCCTGGCCGACGCGATCCAGGCGCTGCCGCAGCTCGTCGAGGCGTACGAGGGCGACGAGCCGGACCTCGTGCTGCACGACATCACCTCCTATCCGGCCCGCGTCCTCGCCCACCGCTGGGGCGTGCCCGCCGTCTCCCTCTCCCCGAACCTCGTCGCCTGGGAGGGCTACGAGGAGGAGGTCGCCGAACCGATGTGGGCCGAGCCGAAGAAGACCGAGCGCGGACAGGCCTACTACGCCCGCTTCCACGCCTGGCTCGAGGAGAACGGCATCACCCGGCACCCGGACGACTTCGCGGGCCGCCCCGACCGCTCCCTCGTCCTGATCCCCAAGGCGCTTCAGCCGAACGCCGACCGGGTCGACGAGAGCGTCTACACCTTCGTCGGCGCCTGCCAGGGCGACCGCGCAGCGGAGGGCGGCTGGCAGCGGCCGGCCGGCGCCGAGAAGGTCGTCCTGGTGTCCCTCGGATCCTCCTTCACCAAGCAGCCGGCCTTCTACCGGGAGTGCGTCAAGGCGTTCGGCGAGCTGCCCGGCTGGCACCTGGTGCTCCAGGTCGGCCGCCAGGTGGACGCGGGCGAGCTGGGGGAGGTGCCGGAGAACGTCGAAGTGCGCTCCTGGGTACCGCAGTTGGCGATCCTCAAGCAGGCCGACCTGTTCGTCACGCACGCCGGCGCGGGCGGCAGCCAGGAGGGCCTGGCCACGGCCACGCCGATGATCGCCGTACCGCAGGCCGTGGACCAGTTCGGCAACGCGGACATGCTCCAGGGCCTCGGTGTCGCCCGCCGCCTCGACACCGAGGAGGCGACCGCCGAGGCGCTGCGGGAGGCCGCCCTCGCGCTCGTCGACGATCCCGAGGTCGCCCGCCGGCTGAAGGGCGTCCAGGCGGAGATGGCGGAAGAGGGCGGCACGCGCCGGGCGGCCGACCTGATCGAGGCCGAACTGCCCGCACGGCAGGCATAGAACGCATAGAAGGCACAGAACGCGTAGAAGGCACAGAACGCGTAGAGCAGCGCGCACAGAAGAGGGCCCGTTGGCTCCCCGGCAGCCAACGGGCCCTCAGTCAAAGGGGGTTCGAGCCCCAGTCACGCGGGCGGGGGTTCAGACCCCCAGCCGCTCACCCTCGTCGTCCCGCACCACGGGCCGCTCCACGGCCTCGGTTGACTCGTCGTGGGTCAGGTCGGGCAGCCGGTGCAGCCACTTCGGCAGGTACCAGTTGTGCTCGCCGAGCAGCGCCATCACCGCCGGGAGCAGCACGCCCCGGATGATCGTCGCGTCGATCAGCACCGCGGCCGCGAGGCCCACGCCCATCTGCTTCATGGACTGCATGGACAGCGTGCCGAAGATCGCGAACACGGCGACCATGATGACCGCGGCGCTGGTGACGACCCCGGCCGTGGTGACCACCCCGTGCTGGATCGCGTCCTTCGTCGTACGGCCCCGCAGCCGCGCCTCGCGGATCCGCGACACCACGAACACGTGGTAGTCCATCGACAGGCCGAACAGGATCACGAAGAGGAACAGCGGCAGCCAGGTGATGATGGCGCCGACACCCTCCGCGCCCACCAGGGACGCGCCCCAGCCGTGCTGGAAGACGCCGACGAGGATGCCGTACGCGGCGCCCACCGACAGCAGGTTCAGCACGATCGAGGTGATCGCGATCGTGAGTGAGCGGAANGACACCCTCCGCGCCCACCAGGGACGCGCCCCAGCCGTGCTGGAAGACGCCGACGAGGATGCCGTACGCGGCGCCCACCGACAGCAGGTTCAGCACGATCGAGGTGATCGCGATCGTGAGTGAGCGGAACGACAGCAGCATCAGCAGGAAGGCGAAGACCACCACGAACGCGAAGACGGGGACGACGGCTCCGGCCAGCTGGTCGTTGAAGTCCTGCGAACCGGCGACCTGTCCGGTGATCGGCGCCTCGACGCCGTCGACCTTGCCGAGTGTGTCGGGCCGTACCTCGTCGCGCAGCTTCTCCAGGCTCGCGCCCGCCTTGTCCAGGTCGGAGCCGCCGACCAGCGGGACGTACACGAAGGCGATGTTCTGCTGGTCGTGCAGCTTGATCTCGACCGGGCCGCGCGAGGCGCCCGAGGCGACCGCCTGTGCCTTGAAGGCGGCCAGCGCGTCCCGCACCTCGGGAGCGTTGATGTCGTCCGCCCGGACGACGACCTCGGCCGGCTCGGAGCCGCCCGGGAAGGCGTCGTTGACCCGGTTGTACGTCTGCACGATGGGCAGCGAGTCGCCGAACTCCTGGTCCAGCGTGAGGTTCTGGGTCTTCATGCCGACCGCGGGCGCCGCGATCGCCAGCAGCGCGCCGGCCGCCACCACGACGGAGATGACGGGCCGGGCGAGCACGCCCTTCAGTACGGCCGTCCAGAACCGGCTGTCGTTGTCGCCGCTGCGGCGACGACGGCCCAGGAACGGGATGCGGCCCTTCTCGACCCGCCCGCCCAGCAGCGACAGCAGCGCGGGCAGCACGGTCACGGAACCGACCATGGCCACGGCCACCACCATCAGCGAGGCCAGGCCCATCGCCTCGAACTCGGCGAGGCCGGTGAACAGCATGCCCGCCATCGCCACGCACACCGTGACACCCGACACGATGATCGCGCGGCCGCTGGTCGCGGCGGCGATCCTCAGGGCGGTCTGGGCGTCGTGTCCGGCCTCGCGCTCCTCGCGCTCCCGGCGCAGGTAGAACAGGCAGTAGTCGACGCCGACGGCCAGACCGACCAGCAGCATCACCGAGTTCGCGGTGTCGCTCATCGGCATCACATGGCTGACGACGCCCATCAGGCCCATCGTCGCCATGATCGCGGTGACCGCCAGCGCCACCGGCAGCAGCGCGGCCACCAGCGCGCCGAAGGCGATGAGGAGAATGCCGAGGGCCACCGGCACCGCGGAGTACTCGGCCTTCTTGAAGTCGTCGCCGAACGCGTCGTCGAACGTCTTCATCATGCTGGCCCCGCCGATCTCCTCGATCCGCAGCGACCCGTGCTCCTTCTGCACCCCCTCGACGGCCTTCAGCACCGGCTCGACCCGCTCGCCCGCGGTCTCGGCGTCGCCGCGCATGTCGAACTGCACCAGCGCGCTGCGGCCGTCCTTCGAGATCGTGTCCGTGTCGTAGGGCGACGTGACGTCCGTGACCTCGCCGGTCTTCTCGACCGCCTGGACGACCGCGGTGACGGCCGCCCTGAACTCGGCGTCCGTGGCCTTGACGCCACCGTCCTTCGCCTGGATCAGTACGGTCTCGCCGGCCGGTTCGTCGATGCCGGCGTCCTCGATGATCCGGGCGGCGGTGTGCGTCTCACCCTTCAGCTGGTCGCTGTCCTTGACGTCGACCCGGCCGGCCGCCGAACCGAGCCCCATCGCCAAGGCCACGAACAGCACCCAGATGCCGACGGCAGCCCATCGGTGTCGGGCACTCCAGCCGCCGGCCCGGGCGGCCAGTCCCCGTACCCGTGTATCTCCGTTCCCCATGATGGGCTTGCCCCCTCGTGAGCGGTGGCAGCCCCCTGCCGCCACCTTTCCTTCTGAAGGTATGGGCCGAATAAAGCCATCTCCTCGTGCTGTCCGGTGAGCTGCGGCGGGCCGGAATCATCCCCCTGGACCCCGCCCCTCCCCACTGGGGAGGACAGCGGCCCCTTACATCTACCGGGGTGTCCGGCCCCTCGGGGCAGAGCCCCGGTGCGCGAGCGGGGCACGCCGGCCGCTTTATGGTGTGCGGATGACGACGACGTATGCCGCGCTGCTGCGCGGGATCAACGTGGGCGGCGCCAAGAAGGTCCCGATGGCCGACCTGCGCACGCTGATGACGGAGGACCTCGGCTACGAGGACGTACGCAGCTACCTGCAGAGCGGCCAGGTCGTGTTCGCCGGCGACCACGGCGACGAGGAGTCCCTCGCCGCGGAGCTCGCCGGGGCGATCGAGAAGCGCTTCGGCTTCGCCGTCGGCGTGATTGTGCGCGACCACGCCTATCTGAAGGCGATCGCCGACGACTGCCCGTTCCCGGCCGCCGAGCTGGAGGCCAGGCAACTCCACGTCACCTACTTCTCCACTCCGGTCGACGCGGAACGCTTCGCGGAGATCGACGGGGCCGCCTACCTCCCCGAGGAGTTCCGGCTCGGCGACCGCGCCCTGTACCTGTACGCCCCGGAGGGCCTCGGCCGCTCCAAGCTCGCCGTGCACCTGTCGAAGCCCCGGCTGAACAAGGGCCTGATCGCCACCAGCCGCAACTGGAACACCGTGGTCAAGCTCGTCGAGATGACGCAGCCCCCGGGAGCCTGACCGTCCGCAGGTCGCGGTAGCCGGAACGCGCGGTGTACGACATGACCTCGTCCGGCACCGCGAGCCGCGGATCCTCGTACAGCCGTCGGAAGTCGTCGTCGGTGCGGGCCGCGGCGACCGCGTCCACCAGAGCGAGGTCGTCCTCGGTGAGTCCGGCGTCGCCCCGCACCACCCGGCCCCAGACGTCCCAGGGCAGCAGCTCCACGCCGTTGACGGCGGCCAGGTCCAGGAAGACGTTGGTGCGGATGTACCACAGGCCGTCGAGGCCGCCGTGGTACCAGACCCCGAACGTCCCCGGATCGGCCCGGCCCTCCCGGCACGCCCGCCACGCGTCCCCGGCCACCAGGAACCGGTCCCTCGGCACGTCCAGCGGGTCGAAGGTGAGCTCGTAGGCCGGGTGCAGCACCTGGGCGTCGACCAGCCGCCAACTCCCGTCCGGGAGACGGTACTCGGTGACCCAGTGGTCGTCGTGGTAGCCCGCCACGAAGTAGTCGGCGCAACCGCAGCGGATCCGGGCGGCCGTACCCGTGGCCCGCAGCAGCGCGCACAGCAGCAGCGAGAAGTCCCGGCACGTGCCCGCGAACCGCTCCTCGTACGGCCGTTTCGCGGTGAGCGGCCCGTCCCCGCGCTCGCGCACGATCCGCAGGATCTCGGAGACGTACCGCGACTCGGGATCGTCGAGCTGCCGGTCCTCGGGGACCGGATGGCCGAGGCGTTCGCCCTCGCCCCGATGGATGATCAGATCCCTGACGAGACGGGCGAGTTCGGCCGGATCGCGGGGCAGGTCACCGAGGTCCGCATCGCCGGGATCGCTGTACGGCGTCTGCCGCAGGTAGAGGTCCATGCCCGGGACCCTCGGCCTTGCCCCTGGGGCAAGGTCAACCGGTCCCCGGAGGTCTGTCGCGTTTGTTCAAGAGACCTCGCCCCACCCTCCCTAACGTGAGTCACATGAACAAGGACGACCTGTATCCGTACCTGACGGAATGCGCCGCCGAGGCGGCCCGCGTGGCCCGCGGCGTGACGGCGGCACAGCTCGACGACCCCACCCACTGCCCGGACTGGGACGTCCGCGCCCTGGTCAACCACTGGGTCCTCTATACCTCCCACGGCATGGAACACCGCGCCCTGCGCACACAGCTCCCCGAGGAACTGACCGCCCGCGACTTCACCGCCGACCCCGACTGGGCCGAGGCGTACGCCGCCCAGCTGGACCGCGCGGTCGCCGCCTGGGCCGACCCGGCGGTGTGGGAGGGCGAGGTGGACCTGGGCATGGCGACGATGCCCGCCCCCGAACTCGCCTCGCTGATCATCAAGGAGACAGCGGTCCACGGCTGGGACGTCGCCGCGGCCACCGGCCAGCAGTTCCGCCTCTCGGAGGGCGCGGCCCGGCTGGTCCTCGACGTCGTCGTCACCCACGGGGACCTCTACCGTCAGTACGACGGCTTCGCCGACCCGGTGCCGGTGCCGGACGACGCGCCCGTGTTCGAGCGCGCGCTGGCGGCGAGCGGGCGGGATCCGCACCTGGCCGGGGCGGTACGCGACTAGGGCGCCTCAGCGCTCAGAACGGTCTCGCACGGGTCCCGTGCCGGCCTGCCCGGTGCGGCTCGTTCTGGCCGGCGGCCGCCCGGAGCCCGCCCTCGACTGCGCGGGCTCGGGGCGGGCACGGGCATCGAGGTCGGCTGCGACGCGGGGACGCGGCTGCCACGGGGGAGTGGCGGACGAGGTCGGTGCGCGACCGGCTGGACTCCCGCGCGCCGAGGCCGCGCACGGCGGGCGACCTCGATGCAGTGCACAACGCGCCGCCCGGTGTGCGGCCGGTGAGATCGGCCGCAACCTGAGCCTCTTCGAGTACGCCGGCAAGCTGCGGCGCCGACGCGACCCGGCGTCCGGCGAAGATGTGTACGAGGTGAAACGCGGTGACGAGTTCGCACGGGTGCCGCCGGACGGCGGCCCCGGTCAGGCGCCGACCGCCGCCAACAGCGGCACCCGCGCCGCCTCGTACCGGGCCAGCAGCACCCGGGCCACCTCCGGCGCCGGACCGAGTACGTCGGCCAGGACGTCCGCCTCGGCCGCGCCCCGCGCGATGCGGTCCGGGAGGAAGCCGGGGGCCAGGACGTAGGGAGCGACGGCGACCTTCGCGCAGCCCAGGGCCCGAAGCTCCCGCACCGCGTCTTCGGTGCGGGGGAGAGCCGCGGAGGCGAACGCAGGACGCACGGCGCACCAACCGGTGTGCCGCCACTCCCGCGCGATTTCTGCGATCACTGCGATCGCCTCCGGGTCGGTGGACCCCGCCGAGGCCAGGACGACCCCGGTCGAGGACTTGTCGGCGGGCGTCAGCCCCGCCTCGTACAGACGCCGTTCCAGTGCCGACAGCAGCAGCGGGGACGGGCCGAGGACCTCCGCCTGCCGGATCCGCAGCTGCGGCGGCGCGTCCCGCAGGACCGCCGGGATGTCCGCCTTCGCATGAAACGCGCGGGTCAGCAGAAGGGGGAGGGCCACGATGTCACGGACGCCCTCCGCCGCCAGCGACTCCAGCACCCCCTGCGCGGACGGGAGGTTGAAGTCCAGGAAGCCGGTCTCCACCCGCACGTCGGGGCGCAGGGAGCGCACCCGCCGTACGAGGGCGTGCACCGTCGCGGCGTGCCGCGGGTCGCGGCTGCCGTGGGCGATGACGAGGAGGACCGGCCTCTTGGAGATCGTGTACATGGGGATCAGCTCTTCACCAGCAGACCTCGGCTGCGCAGCACCCACCGCTCCAGCGGACTGAAGATCAGCAGGTCGATCGCGATGCCGACGAACAGGATGAGCAGGATGGCGAGGAAGACCGTGGCCATGCTGCTGTTCGTACGGCCCACCTCCAGCAGCTGGCCGAGGCCCACACCCAGGTCGGGTGCCTGCGCGATGATCTCGGCGGCCATCAGCGAACGCCAGGAGAACGCCCACCCCTGCTTCAGCCCCGCCACATAGCCGGGCAGCGCCGCCGGCATCACGATGTGCCAGGTGCCGCGCAGACCGGTCGCCCCCAGCGTCCGTCCCGCCCGCAGGAACAGCGGCGGCACCTGGTCGACGCCGGACACCAGACCGTTGGCGATCGACGGCACCGCGCCGAGCAGGATCACCGCGTACATCATCTCGGGCTTCAGGCCCAGCCAGATCACGGCGGCCGGCACCCAGGCCACCGACGGCAACGACTGCAGACCCGACAGGATCGGACCGATGGCCGCGCGCACGAACTTCACCCGCGCCACGACCAGGCCCAGCGGCGTGCCGATGATCAGGGCGAGCACGAAGCCGAACAGGCCCCGCGAGACGCTCGTCCAGATGTAGTCGAGCAGGGTGCCCTTGAGCCACGCGTCCTCGGCCTCGGCCCAGACGGCGCCCGGGGAGGGCAGCTTCGACGCGTCGTCGACGATCTTGAGGGAGATCAGCCCCTGCCAGATCGCGAGCACCACGATGGTGGCGACGATCGGGGGGAAGATCTTCTCGCGGAAGGTCTGCCGGAAGGGCGGACGGCCGGTCACCGAGGTCTCCAGTGCGTCGAGGCCCGCCTCGATGCCGCCCAGCGCGGAGCCGTCCTTGGCACTCACCCCGGTCGTCTTCGTGTCAGTGCTGGCCATGACGGCGGATCTCCCCACGCAGTACTTCGGTGATCTCGACGGACAGCTCGGCAACAGGCGCGTCCTCGATACGGCGCGGCTGCGGGATGTCGACCGTCCACTCGCGCGCGATCCGGCCCGGCCGGGAGGACAGCAGGATCACGCGCTGCGCGAGCCGCACCGCCTCACGCACGTTGTGCGTCACGAAGAGGACGGACACGCCGGTCTCCGCCCAGATGCGGGTCAGCTCGTCGTGCAGCACGTCCCGCGTGATGGCGTCGAGGGCCGCGAACGGCTCGTCCATCAGCAGCAGGTTGCTCTCCTGGGCGAGCGCCCGGGCCAGCGCCACCCTTTGGCGCATACCGCCCGACAGCTCGTGCACCCGCTTGCCGTACGCGCCCTTCAGCCGGACCAGGCCGAGCAGTTCCTCGGTCCGCTCCCGTCGTTCGTTCTTCGGAACGCCCCGCAGGCGCAGGGCGAGTTCGATGTTCTTGCCCGCGGTCAGCCACGGGAACAGGGCGTGCTCCTGGAACATCAGGGCCGGGCGGCCCTCCGTCGTGATGGACCCGACGGTGGGCTCGTCGAGCCCCGCCACCAGGTTCAGCAGCGTGGACTTGCCGCAGCCCGAGGCCCCCAGGAGGGTGACGAACTCGCCGGGTGCGACATCGATGCTGATGTCGTCCAGGACGAGCTGTTGCCCGGCGGGGCCCGCGAAGGACTTCGAGACATGCTCAATGCGCGCCGCGTGCTCCACCGACTCGGCGGCCTTGGCGAAGGTCGTGGCCATGGTCGTCACCTCCTGGGAACTCATCGGGTCCTGACTCAGCCGACGCCGAGACCGGCGTCGCTGACCGTGCTGTCGCCCTCGGCCTTGAGGACCGTGTTCAGCGGCGTGAGGTCGTAGATGCCCTTCAGATCGGGCTTCTCCAGCAGACCCGCCTTCACCGCGTGCGCCGCCTCGGTGTTGAGGGTGGCGGCCAGCGGGTCATTGGTGAACTGGATCGACTTCCACGCCGGGTCGAGGACGGCGGCCGGCAACGGCTTGCCCGAGTCCGCCTCCAGCTGCTTGTTCGCCGCTGCCTTCGCCTCGTCAGGGCTGGCGTTGATCCACTTGTTGGCCTCGACCGAGGCCTTCAGCACGGCCTCGACGGCCTTGGGGTGCTCCTTGAGGAAGGCCTGCCGCACGATGATGTTCGTGATCACGAACTTCTTGTCCGGCCACAGGTCGGCCTCGTCGAGCAGCACCTTGCCGCCCTCGGCGACCAGCTTGGACGCGGTCGGCTCGGGCACCCACGCGCCGTCGATGGAACCGGACTTGTAGGCGTCCGGGGTGACCTTGTTGTCGGTGCGGACGACGGAGACGTCGCCCTTGCCGCTCTCCGCGTCGACCTTCCAGCCCTGTTCCGCGATCCAGTTGAGGAACGCCACGTCCTGCGTGTTGCCCAGCTGGGGAGTCGCGATGGACTTGCCCTTGACGTCCTTCAGGGACTTGATCTTGTCCGGGTTGACCACGAGCTTCACACCGCCGGACGCCGCACCGCCGATGATCCGCAGGTTCTTGCCGCCCGACTTGACGTAGCCGTTGATCGCCGGGGACGGGCCGATGAAACCGATGTCGATCGACGAGGAGTTGAGCGCCTCGATCTCCGACGGGCCGGCGTTGAAGATCTGGTAGGCGGCCTTCGTGGCGCCGAGCTGCTTCTGGAAGTAGCCCTTCTGCACGCCCACCAGCGCGGTCGCGTGGGTCAGGTTGCCGAAGTAGCCGATCTTGACGGAGTCGAGACCGTCGATCTTCTTCGCCCCGGCGGCGACCTTGGCGGTCCCGTCGTCCTTGGCCTCGGAGCCGTAGCCGCAGGCGGCGAGGGTGAGCAGGGGAAGAGCGGTCACGGCGACCAGGCCGCGGCGAAAAAGGGCTGAGCGATTGACAGGCACGGGAGGTTTTCCCCTCGTTGGCCCGGCGGTCACGGTCTCTCAGGTCGTGGCCGGGAGGTCGGCAGGTTTTCGTCTACGGCGGTGGGGGGTGAGGGCGCGCGAGCGGTGCGCGTACGTCAGCACACACATCGCGCGACCCCGCCCTGCCCGCTGCCGAGAGCACCGCTGCCGACGCGGCCGCCCTCCTTCGCGAACGAGGAGTAGAAATCGGTGGTGTTCATGCTCAGAAGTCCCACCCGTCGTCATCGGACTCGTCCTTGACCGGCTCCGGGGCGGCGAACGACTCGCCGACCATGCCCGCGGTGAGCGTGGTGCCGTCATTGGGATCGATCAGGATGAAGGAGCCGGTGCGCCGTGAGTCGGCGTAGGAGTCGACGGGCAGCGGCTCGGCGGTACGGATCTTCACCCGGCCGATGTCGTTGGCGACGAGCTGTCCCGGGTGCGGGTGCAGGGACAGATCGTCGAGCGTGAGACGGGAGGGGATGTCCTTGACGATCGCCTTGACCGTGCGGGTGCCGTGCTTGAGCAGCACGCGGTGGCCGACGGTCAGCGGCGCGTCGGCGACGTGGCAGACGGTCGCCTCGATGTCCTGCGTGGTGGGCGGCGCGTCCTTGCTGGGCACGATCAGGTCGCCGCGCGAGATGTCGATGTCGTCCTCCAGCAGGACGGTCACCGACTGGGTCGTCCAGGCGATGTCGACCGGCTTGCCCAGCAGGTCGATGCCGGCGATCTTCGTGGAGCGGCCGGAGGGCAGCACCGAGACCTGCTCGCCCACCCGGAAGGAACCGGCGGCGATCTGGCCCGCGTAGCCCCGGTAGTCCGGGTGCTCGGCGGTCTGCGGCCGGATCACGTACTGCACGGGAAGGCGGGCGTGGCAGTGGCTGAGGTCGTGGGCGACCGGGACGGACTCCAGGTGCTCCAGGAAGGTCGGCCCGCCGTACCAGTCCATGTTCGCGGACGGGTCCACCACGTTGTCGCCGGCGAGCGCGGAGATCGGGATCGCGGTGACCTCCGGGACACCCAGTTCGAGCGCGTACGCCGTGAACTGTTCGGCGATCGCGGCGAAGACCGGCTCCTGGTAGTCGACGAGGTCCATCTTGTTGACGGCGAGGACCACGTGCGGCACCCGCAGCAGCGCGGCGATCGCGGCGTGCCGGCGGGTCTGCTCGACGACGCCGTTGCGGGCGTCGACCAGGATCACCGTCAGCTCGGCCGTGGAGGCACCCGTCACCATGTTGCGGGTGTACTGCACGTGACCGGGCGTGTCGGCGAGGATGAAGCGCCGCCGCGGCGTGGCGAAGTAGCGGTACGCCACGTCGATGGTGATGCCCTGCTCCCGCTCGGCCCGCAGACCGTCCGTCAGCAGCGCGAGGTCCGGTGCCTCCTGGCCGCGGCTCGCCGAGGCGCGCTCCACGGCCTCCAGCTGGTCGGTCAGGATCGACTTGGAGTCGTGCAGCAGACGGCCGACGAGCGTGGACTTGCCGTCGTCGACCGACCCGGCGGTGGCGAACCGCAGCAGGGTGGTCTCCGACAACTGCTCGACCGACAGGGGCTCGATGGGTTCCGTGGTGCTGGTCATGGTTAGAAGTACCCCTCGCGCTTGCGGTCTTCCATCGCGGCCTCGGACATCTTGTCGTCGGCGCGGGTCGCGCCCCGCTCGGTCAGCCGGGAGGCGGCGATCTCGGTGATCACGGCCTCCAGCGTGGTCGCGTCGGAGTCGACGGCGCCGGTGCAGGACATGTCGCCGACCGTGCGGTAGCGCACGAGCCGCTTCTCGACCCTCTCGCTGTCCTTGGGCCCGCCCCACTCGCCGGCGGTCAGCCACATGCCGGCCCGCCGGAACACCTCGCGCTCGTGGGCGAAGTAGATCTGCGGCAGCTCGATGCCCTCGCGGGCGATGTACTGCCACACGTCCAGCTCGGTCCAGTTGGACAGCGGGAAGACGCGCACGTGCTCGCCGGGCGCGTGCCGTCCGTTGTACAGGTTCCACAGTTCGGGGCGCTGGCGGCGCGGGTCCCACTGGGAGAACTCGTCGCGCAGGGAGAACACCCGCTCCTTGGCGCGGGCCTTCTCCTCGTCGCGGCGGCCGCCGCCGAACACGGCGTCGAACTTCTCGGCCTGGATCTTCTCGGTCAGCGGCAGCGTCTGCAGCGGGTTGCGGGTGCCGTCCGGGCGCTCCTTGAGGACACCGCGGTCGATGTAGTCCTGCACGGAGGCGACATGCAGCCGCAGCCCGTGCTTGTCGACCGTGCGGTCGCGGTACTCCAGGACCTCGGGGAAGTTGTGCCCGGTGTCCACGTGCAGCAGCGAGAAGGGAACCGCCGCGGGGGCGAACGCCTTCAGCGCCAGGTGCAGCATGACGATGGAGTCCTTGCCGCCGGAGAAAAGGATCACCGGCCGCTCGAACTCGCCCGCCACCTCGCGGAAGATGTGCACCGCCTCGGACTCCAGCGCGTCCAGGTGCGAGAGGGCGTACGGGCTGTCCGTGCCCTCCTCGCCCCCCTTGACCGTGGCGACGGTCGTCGTCATGCCAGTCCCCTCTCGGTGAGCAGCGCGTGGACCGCGGCCGCGGACTCCTGGACGGTCTGGTCCTGCGACTCGATGCGCAGGTCGGGCGACTCGGGAGCCTCGTACGGGTCGTCCACCCCGGTCAGCCCCGTGAGTTCACCCGCGGCCTGCTTGGCGTACAGACCCTTCACATCCCGTACGGAGCACACCTCGACCGGAGTCGCCACGTGCACCTCGATGTACGCCGTCCCGCTCTCCTGGTGGCGCTTGCGCACCGCCTCGCGGCTGTCGGCGTAGGGCGCGATCACCGGGACCAGCGCCGTGACGCCGTTGCGGGCGAGCAGCTCGGCGAGGAAGCCGATGCGCTGCACGTTGGTGTGCCGGTCCTCGCGGCTGAAACCGAGGCCCGCCGAGATGAACTCGCGGATCTCGTCGCCGTCGAGCACCTCGACGAGGTGGCCCTCCTCGCGCAGCCGGCCGGCCAGCTCGAACGCGATGGTGGTCTTGCCGGCACTCGGCAGACCCGTGAGCCAGACGGTGGCTCCGGTCGTCACGTGCTTCTCCTCGGGTAGGTCGGAGGTGGTCGTCATCAGTGCAGTCCGCACTCGGTCTTGTTGCGGCCCGCCCAGCGGCCGGCACGCGCGTCCTCGCCCTCCAGGACGCGGCGGGTGCAGGGGGCGCAGCCGACGGAGGTGTAGCCGTCCATCAACAGGGGGTTGGTCAGGACGCCGTGCTCCGCGACGTACGCGTCCACGTCGTCCTGGGTCCAGCGGGCGATCGGGGAGATCTTGACCTTCTGGCGCTTGTCGTCCCAGCCGACGACCGGGGTGTTCGCCCGGGTCGGGGACTCGTCGCGGCGCAGACCGGTCGCCCAGGCCTGGTAGTTCGTGAGGCCCTCCTCCAGCGGCTGGACCTTGCGCATCTTGCAGCACAAGTCCGGGTCGCGGTCGTGGAGCTTCGGGCCGAACTCGGCGTCCTGCTCGGCGACCGTGCGGCGCGGGGTGAGCGTGATGACGTTGACGTCCATCACGGCCTCGACCGCGTCCCGGGTGCCGATGGTCTCGGGGAAGTGGTAGCCGGTGTCGAGGAAGACGACATCCACGCCCTTGCGCACGCGGGACGCCAGGTGGGCGACCACCGCGTCCTCCATCGAGGAAGTCACGCAAAAGCGCGGGCCGAAGGTGTCGACCGCCCACTGGAGGATCTCCAGCGCGGTGGCGTCCTCCAGTTCGCGGCCCGCCCGCTCGGCGAGCGCCTTGAGATCCGCTGTCGTGCGCTCTTCCTGAGTCGTCGTCATATCTGGTCTCCTCCTGCCTCGGAGTGCTGAAGGCCACGGGCGAGCAGCCCGAGGAACTTCAACTGGAATGCGCGGTTGCACGCCGCGCATTCCCACGCACCGTGGCCGCCTTCCGATGCTTCGCTCGGCCGGAGGTCCTCGTCGCCGCAGTAGGGGCAGTAGAAGGGGGCTGCGCGCTCGCTCATGAGAGGGCCTCCTCGGAGGCGCGCGAGGCCCAGGCGGCGAAGCGCTCGCCGTCCTCGCGCTCCGCCTGGAAGCGCTTGAGGACGCGCTCGACGTAGTCGGGCAGTTCCTCGGAGGTGACCTTCAGGCCACGCACCTTGCGGCCGAAACCGGCCTCCAGGCCGAGCGCGCCGCCGAGGTGCACCTGATAGCCCTCGACCTGCTCGCCCTGGCCGTTGAGCATGAGCTGGCCCTTGAGACCGATGTCCGCCACCTGGATACGGGCGCAGGCGTTCGGGCAGCCGTTGAGGTTGATGGTGATCGGCTCGTCGAAGTCCGGGATCCGGCGCTCCAGTTCGTCGATCAGCTGGGAGCCGCGCGCCTTGGTCTCGACGATGGCGAGCTTGCAGTACTCGATGCCGGTGCACGCCATGGTGCCGCGCCGGAACGGGGAGGGCTTGGCGGTCAGGTCCAGCGCCTCGAGCGCCTCGACCAGCGACTCGACCTGCGGCTCCTCCACATCGAGGACGATCATCTTCTGCTCGACGGTGGTACGGACCCGGCCCGAGCCGTGCGCCTCGGCGAGTTCGGCGATCTTCGTCAGGGTCGCGCCGTCCACGCGGCCGACGCGCGGGGCGAAACCGACGTAGAAGCGGCCGTCCTTCTGCCGGTGCACGCCGACGTGGTCGCGCCAGCGCTCCACCGGCTGGGCGGGGGCGGGGCCGTCGACCAGCTCGCGCTTGAGGTACTCGTCCTGAAGGACCTGGCGGAACTTCTCCGGGCCCCAGTCGGCGACCAGGAACTTCAGGCGGGCGCGGGTGCGCAGCCGCCGGTAGCCGTAGTCGCGGAAGATGCCGATCACGCCGGCCCAGACGTCCGGGACCTCGTCCAGCGGGACCCAGGCGCCGAGCCGGACGCCGATCTTCGGGTTGGTGGACAGACCGCCGCCGACCCACAGGTCGAAGCCGGGGCCGTGCTCGGGGTGCTCGACGCCGACGAACGCGACGTCGTTGATCTCGTGGGCGACGTCGAGGAGCGGGGAGCCCGAGACGGCCGTCTTGAACTTGCGGGGCAGGTTGGAGAATTCCCTGCTGCCGATGTACCGGCTGTGGATCTCGTCGATGGCCGGGGTGCCGTCGATGATCTCGTCCTCGGCGATGCCGGCGACCGGCGAGCCGATGATGACGCGCGGGGTGTCGCCGCAGGCCTCGGTGGTGGACAGACCGACCGCCTCGAGCCGGTTCCAGATCTCGGGCACGTCCTCGATACGGATCCAGTGCAGCTGGATGTTCTGCCGGTCGGTGACGTCCGCCGTGCCGCGCGCGAACTCCTGCGAGATCTCGCCGATCACACGCAGCTGCCGGGTGGTGAGCCGGCCGCCGTCGATGCGGACGCGCAGCATGAAGTACTTGTCGTCCAGCTCCTCCGGCTCCAGGATCGCGGTCTTGCCGCCGTCGATCCCGGGCTTGCGCTGGGTGTACAGCCCCCACCAGCGCATCCGGCCGCGAAGGTCGTTGGGGTCGATCGAGTCGAAGCCGCGCTTCGAGTAGATCGTCTCAATGCGTGTCCGCACATTGAGACCGTCGTCGTCCTTCTTGAACTGCTCGTTGCCGTTCAGCGGGGTGTGGTGCCCCGCGGCCCACTGACCCTCACCGCGGTGACGGCTCACCTTGCGGCGGGGAGTCGCGGCGGCAGGGTTCTGCGGGGTGGCGGCCATGGTTGATACGTCCTTCGGGACAGGCGGGAAAGCGGCTCTGACCTGCGCGCGCGGGCGCATGGGTGGACATGCGCGTCATTGCGCAGGAGTGAGGCGAAAGTGGGGAATGTCGGGCGGCGCGACGGCTCGTCAGCGCACCGGACAGATGGCGCTGGACATGCGGCCGAGGTCGACGTGGCGCCGACTCACCAAGGCAATTCCAGTTCCAGACATGACGGAAGCGTGTCATGGCGATCTGGACAGAGTCCAGCTTCGTCCGTCATGTGGACACCCTTGTCCCGAAGAGTGAGACGAGGGTGTTCTCGGTCACATGGACCGAAGGAGACCTTGTCGGCGCAGGTCAGGCGGGGTAGGCACCCGACCAGGGACCCGGGGCGCTCACCTCGGGCTGCTCCTCGACCTTGGTGTCGAACAGCTGGAAGCCGCGGCGCTGATAGTTGGCCATCGCGTGCTCCCCGTCGAGGCTGCACGTGTGCAGCCACACCCGCTTGGTCGCGGCCAGGCCGGGCCAGCGGTCCGCGAGATCCCAGGCGCGGGCGACGCCACGCGACAGCAGGTGCCCGCCGATCCGCCGTCCGCGGAAGGCCGGAAGCAGACCGAAGTAGGCGATCTCCACGACCCCGTCGTCCTGCGGCTCCAGCTCCACGTACCCGGCGGGCGTCCCCCGGTCGTAGGCGACCCAGGTCTCCACGCCCGGCCGGCCCAGGTGCTCCTGCCACCGCGCGTACGTCCAGCCCAGCCGGTCGATCCAGCGGATGTCCCCGCCGACGGACGCGTACAGGAAGCGGCTGAACTCGGGCGAGGGGACCTCGGAGCGCACGACCCGCACGTCCCCCTCCGGCGCGGCCGCCGGGAGGAGGTCGGTCGGGGCGGTCTGCTCCAGGGACCAGGTGGTCACGGGGATGTTGGTCATGACGGCCAGGGAACCATCTACCCCAGTGATCTGTCGATCGAGGTGAGCGGCAGCGCGAACAGCATCCGGCCCGACTGGGACCAGACCTCGCCGGTCGCCTCCCAGTACGACAGGGACGGCGTACGCGCACTCCAGCAGTGCTGTGTGTCGTCGGACCCGCACCGCGTGGCCTCGGCGCGGTCGGCGTCCTGTCGCCACAGCGTGCCACGCCCGTCCGGCGCCTCGGAGGCGCGGCTCAGATACCACTGGGAGCGGTACGACAGCACACCCCGCACGTCGGCCGCCTTCGTCTCGTACGCCTGCGTGGCGTCGGCGCGTCCTTCGAAGTCGGTGGCCAGGAGACCGGAGCGGGCCGGGTCCGTGGCGAACGAGTAGCGCCACAGGAGCGCGGGCCCGTCGCCGTCCGCCGAGGTCCGCTCGCTCGCGACGAGACTGTCGGGCGACGTGCTGCGGTCGAGGGACAGGCCCCCCGGGCCGGCGTCGGCGGCGGTGCCGCCCGGACGGTAGGAGCCGACGGCGGGCAGGACGAACCGGGCGCCGTGCGCCGACCAGCCGCCCCGCACCCGGCCGACGGCCGTGCTGACCACGGTCGCGCGCTGGACGCGGTTCATGTCGTACGCGTACAGACCGTCGGCCGCGGTGACCAGCAGCTTGTCCTGGTACCAGACCATCCCGGAGACGTCGGAGTCGAGGGCCCGGTAGTCGCGCCCGCCGTCGACCGGGACGGTGAGCAGCACCCAGGTGTAGGTGAGGCGGTCCAGGTCGTTCGCGTCGACGAAGGCGACCCGGGCCAGGCCGTGGCCGGACGCCGTGGCGTTCTGCGACCAGCCGGAGAGGATCACACGGTTCTGGCCCCACAGGCCGTCGTCGTCCGCGTCGCCGGAGGTGGTGACCGCCCCCGGCTGCCAGGAGCGGGTGTCGGCGGCGTCCCAGCACTGGGCGCGGGTGGCCGCCGGTTCGACGGGCAGCGTCTTGAGGTCCTCGGCCGGGCAGTCGGATGCGGCGCGCAGCGTGCGGTCGGCGTCCTCGAGGACCGCGCCGACACCGACGGGCCGGCCCATCGACGAGGCGAGGCGGTCGAGCGTGGCCTCGGGCACCCGCTGTTCCTGGAGCCGCAGGGCGGCGATCCGCTCGGACGAGGTGACCGGCTTCAGCGCGCCCGGGTCCTCGCTGTTCGTGGCCTGCGAGGCGCTTATCAGGGTGGCGGCGCCGGTCAGAGCGAGGGCGGTCCCGGCGAGGAAGGCGCGCAGCGCCCTGCCCCGCCTGCGGCGACGGTGTCTCCCGCGTTGTTTCATTCGTCCTCCCGAGGCGGGCCAACTGCGCCTGATGATCCGTACGTTGACCGAGGAGCAGGTGGGGTGACCCGTAGAGGGATGCTACGGCAGTGGGGGCGGTAGCGGACGAAGAACGGCAATTATGCGGAAGATGCCCTCCTGGGTCGCTCGGACCGCTCGGACCGCTCGGACCGCTCGTACGGTCGCTGCGGCGGGCGGTGAGCCGCTCAGTCCGTCTCGGCGGACACCCGTGCCGCCAGCACCGTCGGCGCGGTCGAACAGGGCAGCAGGTCGTGCGGGTCGGCCGGGAGGAGCACCTCGACGTCGGCGTCCTCGCAGAATCGATACGGTCGGTGTTCCAGAAGCCCTCCGAGATAGCGCCGTACCCGGGACATCTCGGCCCGCACGGTCACCGTACGAGCCGGATCGCCGAACAGGTCCTCAGCCAGGCCCGCCGCGCTGCGGCCGGTGCGGTGCAGAGCCAGCAGATAGAGCAACTCGGCGTGCCGAGGGCTCAGTTCATGGCTCCAGGAACCCGCCGGGCCCGACGCCGTCACCGACCAGCGACGCGGCCGCGTCAGGTCCAGCACGATCCGGGTGACGCCCCGCGGCACCGGCTCGTCGGCGGCCCGGATCAGCCAGCCGCCCGGCAGCGGTTCCAGCGCGCACAGCCCGAGCGACGGCAGCCACCGGCGGCCCGGTGACAGCGATCTGGGCAGCGCGATCCGGTTCGTGTACGGCATTCCGGTCACCGCCGCGGTCCAGCCGTCCTGGTCCACCACCACGGCCCGGCCGGCGAGCCGGGCCAGCACTGGCGCGGCCACCGCCCGCAGTCGCTCCAGCGAGGACACGTGCAGCTCACGCAGCCGCGCCTCGGCGAGCTTGGCCACCGAGTCGACCCAGGCGAGCGTGGCCGGGTGCATCGTCTCCAGCGGCCCGCTCACGTCCACCACGCCGATCGGCCGGCCGTCCCGCGGGTCGGTGATGGGCGCGCCGGTACAGGTCCAACTGGCGTGCGAGCGTACGAAGTGCTCGGAGGCGAAGACCTGTACGGGACGCCGTACGACAGCCGGGGTGCCCACGCCGTTGGTGCCGACGATGTCCTCCCGCCAGTCGGCGCCGAGTTCGAGGCCGAGCCCGTCGGCCTTGCGCAGCACGGGCGAACTGCCCTCGCGCCACAGCACCCGGCCCTGCTCGTCGGCGACCACCATGATGTGGTGGGCGACGTCCGCGACCGACAACAGTCCCTCCCGCAGCACCGGCAGCACGTGCTTGAGGGCCGTCGTCTCACGGCGCCGCTGCACCTCATCGCGGGACAGCAGCCCCGACCGGAATCCGTTTTCGGGATCGACGCCGCCGCGCAGCATGCGCCCCCAGGACTCCTCGATCACCGGCCGAGGCGCGACCGGGGCGCGCTGCCCGGAGAGCGTGGCCGAGCGGACCTCGCTGAGTACCCGCGCCGCACGCGCCGAGTCCACGGCGGCCAGCTGCGTCACGTCGGCCGGCGAGAGTGCCACGGGACCTCCCGGAAGAAGCGCTCGGGACAACCGGTTCGCGGTGGTTTTCCGGCCACGGTCCGAAAGTCCGTCCTGACTGTCCGTCTCATAGTGCCGCCTGCCCGAGTCGGAGGGACACAGTCCGCACACAGACGCCCACAAGTTGCAACCCTCTGCAACCCTGGTGGACTGCCCTGCCGTGCTCGAAACTTGAGCGATGCCGCCCAGTGCGGCGCACATGGCTCCAAGGGGCCAGTGGCGGGGGTGGTGCCGTGTCGGCGCAGCACCACCCCCGCGCCGTACGGGTACGGACCTACGCCGATCAGGCCACCCGGCGGGCCGCCGCCGGACGACGCGGTCACGTCTCGGGCCGGGCCCGCTCCACCACCGACGCCAGATCCAGACTGTGCGGCAGCGTTCCGAAGGCCGCGCCCGCGTCGCCGCCCAGGCGGGACGCGCAGAACAGGTCCGCGACCTCCGGCGGCGCGTACCGCACGAGCAGCGACCCCTGGAGCACCAGCGCGAGCCGCTCGGTCAGCCGTCGGGCCCGGGCCTCGACGCCCTCCAGATCCGCGAGTTCGGTCAGCAGGTCCTTGATCGCCGCGTCCAGGCGGTGGTCGGCGCCGCGTGCCTTGCCGACCTCCTGGAGATAGGCGTTCAGCGCCGTCGGCTCGCGTTGCAGCGCGCGCAGCACGTCGAGGGCCTGGACGTTCCCGGCCCCTTCCCAGACCGAGTTGAGCGGCGACTCGCGGACCAGCCGCGGCATCTGCGACGCCTCGACGTACCCGTTGCCGCCCAGGCACTCGGACGCCTCGACCGTCACCGGCGTACACCGCTTGGTCACCCAGTACTTGGCGGCCGGCACCGCGATCCTGAGCAACGCCCGCTCCTGCTCGCCGCCGTCGTCGTAGGCCGCCGCGAGCCGCAGCGCGAGCGTGGTCGCCGCCTCGGACTCCAGGGCGAGATCGGCCAGGACGTTGCGCATCAGCGGCTTGTCGACGAGTTTGCCGCCGAACACCTCGCGGTGCGTGCAGTGGTGCACCGCCTGCGCGACGGCCTGCCGCATCAGCCCCGCCGAGCCGAGGACGCAGTCGAGCCGGGTCGCCGCCACCATCTCGATGATGGTGCGCACCCCGCGCCCCTCCTCACCGACCCGGCGGGCCCACGTCCCGTCGAATTCGACCTCGGCGGACGCGTTCGACCGGTTGCCCAGCTTGTCCTTGAGCCGCTGGATCATGAAGACGTTGCGGGCGCCGTCCTCCAGCACCCGCGGCACCAGGAAACACGTCAGCCCCTGCGCGGCCTGCGCGAGCACCAGGAACCCGTCCGACATCGGCGCCGAGCAGAACCACTTGTGCCCGGTCAGCCGGTACGTCCCGGCCTCGGCGAGGGGGGTGGCGACCGTCGTGTTGGCCCGTACGTCGCTGCCACCCTGCTTCTCCGTCATGCCCATCCCGAACAGCGCCCCGGCCTTGAGCCGGGCCGGCCGCAGCTCCCGGTCGTAGACCATCGAGGTCAGCCGGGGCTCCCACACGGCGGCGAGAGCGGGATCCGTGCGCAGCGCGGGCACCGCCGCGTGCGTCATGGACAGCGGGCAGAGGTTGCCGGCGTCGGCCTGCGTCCACACCAGGAAGGCGGCCGCGCGCCGCACGTGCCCGGCGGGCCGGGACCAGGCCGAGGTCAGGCCCGCCGAGACACCCTTGCCGAGCAGCCGGTGCCAGGCCGGATGGAAGTCGACCTCGTCGACGCGCCGCCCGTAGCGGTCGTGGGTGCGCAGGGTGGGCGGGTTCTCGTTCGCCTGCGCCCCCCACTCCTGCACCTGCGCCGAGCCGCAGGCCCGGCCGAGCGCCGCGAGCTCACCGCGCACCTCGTCGAGCAGATCAGGGGCGGTGTGCCGGTCCACCGCCGCCGTCAGGGCCCGGTCGGCGGTGAACGCGTCGTAGCCGGCCAACGGCGGCGGCTGGTTGGTCACGGTGTGGGTGCTGCCTGCCATGGAGCGAACCTACCCGCACGGCGGACGTCATCACACCGACGCGGCGGCCGGTCCGCGGGGCCCGGATGGCGCGGACCGACGCGTCCCTGCCGGGCCGGGGCCCCTGGGGGATGAGCACAGCCAGGCACGACGGATACCTTTGGTTCGTGCAGCCAGCAAGTGAATCCCCTCAGCCGCCCGCCGGCCGCCTCCACCGGGCGCGTGCCCTCTATCGGAACGTCTCGAAGCGTAGGACCGCCTGGCTGTTGATCAAGGACACGGTCAACTCGTGCATGGAGTACCGGATCCTGGGCCTGGCGGCCGAGGCGGCGTTCTTCACGCTGCTGTCCGTGCCGCCGCTGCTGCTGAGCATGATCGGGCTGCTCGGCTACGTCGACGACTGGACCGGCGCCGACACCATCGCGAGCCTGGAGACCAACCTCCTCGAGGCCTCGCGCACGATCCTGTCCGACAAAGGCGTCACCGAGATCGCCCAGCCGATCCTGCACGACGTGATGAAGGGCGGCCGGCCCGACGTCATCTCCATCGGCTTCCTGTTCGCCCTGTGGTCGGGCTCCCGCGCCGTGAACGTCTTCATCGACACCATCACCGTCATGTACGGCCTCGACGGCGTCCGCGGCATCGTCAAGACCCGCCTGATGGCCTTCCTGCTGTTCATCGTGGCCCTGCTGATCGGCTCGGTCGCGCTGCCGCTGATGGTGGCCGGGCCGGACGCCGTGGTGAACATCGTGCCGTGGTCCGAGACCGTCGTACAGGTGCTCTACTGGCCCGTCGTCATCGTGCTGTCCATCGTCTTCCTCACGACGCTCTACCACGTCTCCGTCCCCGTCCGCTCCCCGTGGATCGAGGACGTGCCCGGGGCCCTGGTGGCCCTCGGCATGTGGGTCCTCGGCAGCTTCCTGCTGCGCATCTACCTGACCAACACCGTCGAGGGCCCCACCATCTACGGCTCCCTCGCCGCGCCCGTCGCCGTCCTGCTGTGGATCGGCGTGTCCGCGTTCGCCGTCCTGGTCGGCGCCGCGGTCAACGCCGCGATCGACCGGGTCTGGCCGGCCGCCGCGACGGCCGCGGCCCGCGCCGCCAACGAACGGCTGCGCGAGGCGCAGGTCGCCGAGTACGTCGCCCGCGCCACCGCGGCCCGCGCGTCGGTCCCGGACGACCCGGACGACCCCGACATGCCCTCCGAGTTCCCGGAGCGCTGGTCGCGCTTCCTGCCGCCGGAGGACGTGACGTCCCGCCTGCGCACCCACGTGAAGAGCACCCACCCCCACTCCCCGCACAAGCCGGAGGGCTCCTAGAGGCCGCGGACCGGGCGTGCCTCCCCGAGGGGCGCGGGGAAGCACGCGCGACCAGCCAGGACGGACCCGAGGCCGGCAGCTCCCGCACGCCCGCGGCGCTCCCGCTACACCTCCCACGCCCCCGCCGACGCGGCCTCCCGCACGAACTCCCCGAAGTCCCGCGCCTCCCGCCCCAGCACCTGACGCACGTCATCGGTCAGCCGGGCGTTACGCCCGTCCATCAGACCCTCGAACACCTCCATCAGCAGATCCACCTCCTCCGGCGGCACCCCGAACCCCGCCAGCGTCTCCCCGTACGCCCGCACCGGCACCGGCGTGTACGTCACCTTGACGCCGGTCGCCCCGGAGATCTCCGCGACCGCCTCCCGCCAGGTCAGCAGCCGCGGCCCGGTCAGCTCAAGCGTCCGCCCCGCATACCGGTCCCCGGACGCCAACACCGCCGCGACCACCTCTCCGACGTCCCGCAGGTCGACGAACGGCTCCCGCACCTCACCCGCCGGGAACACCAGCTCCCCGTGGCGCAGCCCCTCCACGAGCGGACCTTCGCTGAAGTTCTGCGCGAACCACGCAGCCCGTACGACCGTCCAGTCCGCGCCCGACCGCGTCAGCGCCTCCTCGGCCGGCAGCGCCTGCTCCTCGCCGCGCGCCGACAGCAGCACCAGCCGTCGTACGCCCAGACCGACCGCCTCCCGGGCGAGCGCGCCGATCCCCTCGGCCGCCGCGGGGGCGCCGACGTCGGACGGGTACACCAGGTACGCCGCGTCCGCGTCCCGGAGCGCGTCCGCCCACGTCGCCGGGTCCTCCCAGTCGAAGCCCTGGGCGCGGGACGCGGCCCGCACCGTCAGCCCGGCCGCCCGCGCGGCCCGGGCGACCCGCCTCCCGGTACGCCCGGAGGCGCCGGTCACCACCACCGTCATGTTCTGCGCGTCCGCCGTGTCCGCCGTGTCCGCCGTGTTCGCTGTGCGTTCCGTCATGTCTTCGGTCATGTCTTCAGTCAACGGCCGCGGGCTGCAACAGCCCATCGCCGAACGGCTCATTCCCATGCGCAGGCGTCTACGCTGACGCCATGGACGCGCCGCCCCCACGCTCGACCACGCTCACGCGAGGGGACCCCCTCGCAGGCCTCCTGGAGGGACCCCGGGCCCGGGGCGCCTTCATGATCCGTGCGTGTTTCGATCCGCCGTGGGCGGTCCGTGTCGAGGACCGCGCCCCGCTGACGGTGATGCTGGTGGTCCGCGGCGAGGCCTGGATCGTGCCGGACGCGGGGGAGCGGGTGCGGCTGCGGGCCGGCGAGCTCGCCATCGCGCGCGGCCCCGACCCGTACACCTGCGCCGACGCCCCCGGCACCCCGCCCCAGGCGGTGATCCTGCCGGGCGCCGAGTGCCGCTACCCCGACGGACGGCCGCTCAACGGGTCCATGGACATCGGCGTACGCAGCTGGGGCGACCGGCCCGACGGCTCCACGATGATGCTGATCGGGACGTACCAGGTCCGGGGCGAGATCAGCGGCCGACTGCTGGACGCGCTGCCGCCGCTGCTCCACCTGACGTCCGACATGTGGCGGTGCGCGCTCACGCCCGTCCTCATGGAGGAGGTCGTGCGCGACGAACCCGGCCAGGAGGTCGTCCTGGACCGCCTCCTCGACCTGCTGGTCATCGCCGCGCTCCGCGCCTGGTTCGCCCGCCCGGAGGCGGCGCCACCAGCCTGGTACGCGGCACTCGCCGACCCCGTCGTCGGCCGGGTGCTCCGCCTGCTCCAGGACGACCCCGCCCACCCCTGGACGGTGGCCTCCCTCGCCGCGAAGGCCGGGGTGTCCCGGGCCGCGCTGGCCCGCCGCTTCACGGAACTCGTCGGCGAGCCCCCGATGACGTACCTCACCGGCTGGCGCCTCGCCCTCGCCGCTGACCGCCTCCGCGACACCGACGACACCCTTGAGGCGATCGCCCGCCGGATCGGGTACGGCAGCGCGTTCGCCCTGTCCAGCGCCTTCAAACGGGTGTACGGGGTGAGCCCGCAGGAGCACCGGACGCGCGTGGCGTAGGGACGGCCGGCCCAGGGAGGGAGGGCTGTCGGCGGGGCCGGCCGAGACACGGGAGGGTGTACGTGAGTCGCCGTCCCCCAGCTGCTGCGCGCCGCTCGCACCGACGAGGGCGGAGGCCACACTGCCGCCGCGCAGCCCCCAGGCCGGCGCCGGCCGGGCCCAGGGCCTGCCCGCGGGACTTGACGATGCCGTCGAGGCGCCGCAGCGGGCCGCGACCGCCGGTGCGC